>NZ_JBFPDP010000002.1:71412-238035 GCF_040830845.1 Sivoneniella epilithica UHCC 1019 | reverse complement strand
TGCCGCACTGTTTCGTGAGAAATGCTTTCGACATACTTCAACTCAACCAGGCGCTCTGCCAACAGACGCACTGTCCATTTTGCTTGTCCTTGAGGCGTTTCACCACAAGCAAGAGCAATCAGATGAGCTTCTTGCTCTCCATCGAGTAAGCGAGGTTTGGTGCGACTTGGAATCCGCCGTGATAGGGCAGCGTCCAACCCCGCTTCGACTAAGCGTTGGCGCACCCGTTCAATCGTAGAAACGCTAATGTCGAGTGCCTCACTAATGGCTTGATCTCGCCAGCCACCCCCTTGCTGATTGATGTCAGCTTTGAGCAGAATCCGAGCGTGATTGAGTTTGTAAGCCGATGTTTTACCCGTTGTCGTGAGGCGCTCTAGAGTTTCTCGTTCTTCAGGACTCAGAGCGACGATGTACTTCTTTTGAGGCATGATTGGTTCAGAGGTAGCTGCCGCTCTATTCTCTCCCATCTATCCACCAAAATAAAGTTGACAGCCTACTAGTATCCGCATTGTGCCAATGGTGCTGTCTGGAGCAGTGATAACAGGTAGGAGGCGCGATCGCACCTCTTGAACCACCTGATCAATCCCTGAACTTTCTAGTGGTATGGAAGATGGGCTAGGCGATCGCTGGGTTGAAATCAGCCGTTGTATTTCCTCATATAGCTCATCAAATGAAAATGATTTCTCCGGCAGTTTCAAGCCCTTAGCCAGTTGGTTCAACTTTTCTTGTCGGGGCTGATCAATCTCCCCATTAAGCAGTTTGGAAATATAGTCCGTACCCAAGTCACAACCCTTGGCGAATTGACGGTCGCTAAGACCTCTCTGCTTCAACAATTCTCTCAGTGCAGTTCCGAGCTTTCTAGATTCTTCGGGCTTATAAGTCATTCCAAGTTCAACCGTTGAATTCAATGGCAGTAGCAATTCAATAGAAAATCGGCAATCTTTCGCATTCTGGGGGACACATTTTATGTTTGGAATCAAGAGAGCGCTAGACCCATTGTTACTCAAGCGCTCTGAGATTCATCCCCCCACTTTCAAGGAATTAACTCTCATGGCTAATAGCTTTCGTTTCAAGTTGGCTTCTACTACTGCCATCTTTAAGGTCGCTAGTCGAGAACAATGCAGTAAGGCACATAGTCCTTCGCAGCAGGCAATACATAACAAAAAGAAATGGCTCGAAGTGACCGCTTTTGCGGTAGTGGGCACCGCTACCTTAATCAATCCCCAAGCAGGGGTTCTGCTGTTCTTGCTCCGCTTATGCTTTCATGTTTTGGCAGCGTTGCAAAGGGAAGATTCCGATCAGGAAGACAAAACTGACTATAAGTAGCTGTATCTGGGGGAGCTATTGTCGATCGCGCCCTCATCCATGCAGATATGCTAGAAAAGGCAATTTTACACTCTGGAGAATAGTGAAGTTAGGGAATTGCGCCAGATTAATTGCCGCTGATTAGTTGCTCGATCGCCTCAATGTTGGTTGGTAAGGCAACCGTCAGCACCTCCGTTCCGGTGGCTGTAATCAACACATCATCCTCAATCCGAATGCCGCGTACATCAGAGAACTCTGCTAAGCGCTCCCAGTTGACCACATCGCCATATTTTTCTCGACGATCGCGATCATTCAAAATTGCCGGAACTTGATAGAAACCGGGTTCGATCGTGACCAGCATTCCCGCCTGCAATGGGCGATTGAGCCGCAGGTAACCTAAACCAAAGCGATCGCTCCTTGTTCTGCCCTCGGCATAGCCTGCCAAGTCGCCAAAATCTTCCATGTCATGCACATCTAAGCCCAACAGGTGACCGATTCCATGGGGAAAAAAGAGCGCGTGAGCATCCATTTCCACTAAATCCGTAGGGTTGCCGCGCAAAATGCCCAAATCCACTAAACCTTCCGCAATTACCCTAGCGGCAGTCAGGTGAATCGCTTCATACTCAATGCCCGGTTTCATTGTGGCAATGCAGAGGTCATGCGCCAATAGCACAACTTCATAAATGGCGCGTTGAGTCGGTGAAAATCTGCCCGATACTGCCCAAGTGCGGGTGATATCCGCTGCCCAACCAGAAGCCGTTTCTGCCCCTGCATCTACCAGTAGCAGATCCCTGGCTTGCAATTCATGGTGATAGTGATGGTTGTGCAACACTTCGCCATGAACCGTGATAATGCTGGTATAAGCCGTGGTCATGTTGTTTGCCAGGATCACCTGCTCGATCGCCGCTTTCACGTCCGCTTCGGTTTTAGCGGTGCAGGTGGCTGCCATGCCTGCTTGATGTGCCGCAATGCTCACAGCAACCGCCTGACGAAGTTCCGCGATCGCCGCTACATCGTGGCTCATTCGCAAAGTCGCGATCGCGTGGATCAGCGCCAAATCGATGCCCTTAGCTTCAGGAGCGATCGCGATCGCCCGGTTCAACACTTGAGTTTGCCATTCATGAGTCCCCGGATCTTGCACCAGCACCGTGGCGCAGTCCTCCACCTTTGTTTGCAACTGTGCCAGGGGATAGGCGGCATCTGCACCAATTTGGTGGGCGATCGCGGTTCGGGCGGGCGACTCTCCATGCCACAGTGCACTGGCTGGACTGGCATCATCCATAAACAGCGTTAGCTTGCCCTGCTCCAACCGAATCGCAGCATTTTCTAAGGGCGAGCCAGCAAAATAGAGAAAATGGCTGCTTGCCCGAAATGGATAGGTATTTGCGGGAAAGTTGCGCGCACTGCTGCGCCCCGACCAGAGAATGACAGGAAGATCGATTAATTGAGATAACCTTTCTCGCCTTGCTTTCAGCGTTTCGGCAAGAGAGATTTGGTTAAGAGTTTGCATAATCTAAAGCGAACACAAGCGTTATCTCTCATCGTACTGTTTATCAAAAAAGCGTGATCGCGCATCCTTAACTTACGACACCGATTCCATTGGAGGATGTTCAGCGAACTCGTACAAAATCCGCCGCAAGTTAACAACACCCTCTCGATTTAGCTTCAACTCGTTGACCGTAGCGCGACCTGTAGCAGTTATCCCTATGACCACAGTAAAATTGTCGCTCCATTTAAAGTGATCACTCCAATTTTGAGTTCGAGGGTTATACAGCGGGATTAGCTCACCAGTCACCGGATCTCGCCCTTCTACCTTTGTGCCTTTGTGCCGATTACACCCGCCGCAAGACCACGCCAAATTCTCTAAAGAATCAGCACCACCCCGACTTTTGGGAAGAGTGTGTTCAACTTCAAAAGAGTCGAGTGAAAATTTATCTGGGCTACGGCAGTACTCGCAGCAACCCTTAGCTCTATCTGCAACAGACTTTCTTATTTGGGCGTTTCGATTCGTTGACATTTTGGCTTGAGTGATTGAGTGGACAGAGTTTTAGGAATTTGAAGGATTGGGGTGAGGGTGCTACTGGTGAAATCTTTTACGGAGGTTTCTTCGGAAATAACCTTTCAAATCTGGGCTTGTCTTGAGTTTTGAAACCATACGCTAATCGTAAACGTCCCCGAACTGCCCTTAAAAACCCGAAAGAGGCAGACCAGCTTGCGCCAATCTGCCTCTTTCGAGATCGAGACTTAAAAATATTCGGTTTCATAGATTTGAGGTTCGCTCTCAGTAAAGCTTCTGTACGACCAGCGACATTCTACACGATCTGCAAGGAGTAGGAAGTGCTGATTTCTAAATCTTGCATCAGCTTTGAGAGTGTTACGCCGCGCTGGTCTGCCAACTCGGCTAAAAGTTTGACTCGATCGACATTTAATTCTTCAATCTGCTCATTCAACTGAAGCAACTCTACACGTTCTTCTGGGGTCAACATTTCATCCGCAAGTTTTGCTCTCAATACATCAACCCGATCCCACAGTTCCGCAGGCAATCCTTGGTTAATTTTCAACAGTAGCTCTGATTCGGAGTGCGGCAGACTTGGTGCTCTGCGGTGTGCCCGTAGGACGATCGCTTGCGTAACAAACTCTTCCAAATCGGGTGTGCTTAACTCATTAACTGCTTCTAAAATCTCTTCTTTAGTCATGACTTAACACATTCACAGGTTTTCTAATGTTGCCATTCTACTAAACTTCGCTAATTTGCACTTTTGACCAGTACGCCATTCAAAAAGATTTCTGCCAAGGCTTCTGCCATTTCTTTCATTTCGGCAGCAGCGGCTCCAGGAGACATCACTGTACTTTGGCTAAATCCAGCAACCGCGAACATTCCCAAAAACACTCGCGCCACCATTTTAGGATTCATCGGACGATATACACCTTGATCCATGGCAGTCTGAAAAAAGGCTTCGGCAACATCGGTCATTTTTTCGATGACTTCGGTTTGAATGCGATCGCGCAAGTCAGGGTGAAACTGCGCTTCCATGAAGCAAACTTTAAGCATATCGGCATTTTCGTGCAGGTGCAGCATTCGTCGTCGCATCACCTGTGCCACCGCTTTATAGCTGCCCATGCCGCTGAGTTCTGTCAACAAATCGGTCAAGATATCAATCCAACCCTGAGTTGCCACCTCAATCAAAATGGCTTTTTTGTTCGTGAAGTGACGAAACAATGTGCCCTCTGCGACACCCGCCGCTTCTGCCAAATCTCGTGTAGTCGTGCCATCGTAGCCTTGGCGAGCAAACAGCTTTAAGGCTGACTTGAGAATGCGATCGCGGGGTTCAGATTCCGAAGCGGGGGCTTGATAGGATTGCATAGGTTTTACGACATTGCCCATGAACAAATTACTGACTTTAGTTGCACATCAGGTTAGCGCTATCTTGTAATATAAACGCCTCAAAGCGATCGCTGTGCCATAGATCATTACAAAATCTACTCAAGCCCAGCAGTTTTTCCGATATATTGGGTCGTCTGAAAAATGTTCTACTCAAATTTCAGTAGTTTTGCTCATAAAAAACTTGAGTGTTCTGGGCACTATGGCATTGTCAGGTAAAGAAAACCGACTTTTTGATTACAAATATCCTGAACACGATCGCCGATTGTTGTTACTAAACTGTAGAAGCTCACAATTAAATTCAGTTTGTCCAGTAATCTTTAACTGAATCTGTGTAGCAACCACCGGGGAAATAACCCACCAAAAGTGAGGAAAATAGGTATGGAAAGCTCACATTACGAGATTGAATCGCCACAAGCCGATCGCCTTATTTGGATTGCTTCTGAAATTTCAGCGAAGCCTCAAGAGATTCACCCCCCGTTGAAGGAACCATTTGCACCACTGAAGCCTATTCGGCAGTGGCTAGATGGCATTGAAATTAGCGATCGCGACACTGCTCATGTCTTCTGCTCCGTGATCCCCGCTCAATGTCCATTTGAGCGCACCATTAAATTCTTGGGTCGCCCCATTTTGCACATTCCACCCTTGTGTAAACTCAACCCGTTTTATGATGAAGTAGTTGGATTGCGTTTTCGCTCCCTCTGTTATTTAGCAGATGACTGTGGCGAAGATATTTCTCCCTACTGCTAAGATTCATCGCAATTCTCTTTTTGGAGCACCGCGTTCTTTCTCTAAATCCCTTGATTTAGCCCCTGTTTACCCACAGGCGATCGCGCTGCAAAATAGGAATTTGAATCACAAACTCTGCACCTTTGCCGGGAGATGAAAAGCAATCTAGCTTACCGCCATGTTTTTCGGCAATGATTTGATAGCTGATTGCCATTCCCATTCCCGTCCCTTTACCCACAGGTTTTGTGGTAAAAAATGGGTTAAAAACTTGTTTTTTAATGGCTTCAGGAATGCCAGATCCATTGTCAGCGATCGCGATTTTGACCCAGTGCGAAACAACAGACGTTTGAAGGGTGAGCCGTCCAGGGTTTTCTTCACGCTCCTGATAGGTTCGCTTAGCATTCAGTTCATCGATCGCATCGATCGCGTTTGCCAAAATATTCATAAACACCTGATTGAGTTGTCCGGCGTAGCATTCTACCAAGGGTAAATCGCCATAGTTTTTGATTACCTCAATCTCTGGGCTTTCAGGTTTAGCTTTTAGACGATGTTGCAAAATGAGCAACGTGCTATCCAGCCCTTCGTGCATATCAATTGCCTTGAAGTCAGCTTCATCCATGCGGGAGAAGTTCCGCAGCGACAGGACAATTTGACGAATGCGATCCGTGCCAATTTGCATTGAGCTAAGGAGTTTAGGCAAATCTTCTTGCAAAAATTCTAGGTCAATTTCTTCGGCTTCCTGAGCAATTTCAGCAGGTGGGGTGGGGTAGTGCTTTTGGTATAGCTGTATGTAGCTCAGCAGATTATGGGCGTAGTCCTGCACATGAGCAAGGTTGCCATAAATGAAGTTAACTGGATTGTTGATTTCATGGGCTATCCCCGCGACTAGCTGCCCCAAGCTAGACATTTTTTCGCTTTGCACAATTTGAACTTGAGATTGATGCAGTTTTTCCAAAAGATCTTGCAGTTGGCTGTTTTTGTTGCCTAATTCTTGGGTTCGTTCTTCAACTTTGCTTTCCAATGTTTGGCTATAGTCTGCAAGTTGTTGGTTGGCGGTTTGCTGCTGCTCTAGTAGCTGTTTCATCGAAGCAATCAATTGATTAAAAGAACGGGCAAGCGAACCAATTTCGTCGTTGCTATTCACGGGTGCTTGCAGGTCAAAATTTGACTCTTTGGTAGAACGTTGGGCAATTTGGGTTAATTTTTGAATAGGGTGGGCGATCGCCCGACTCGTTAAGATGGCTAGTAAACTGGCGATCGCGGCGGATAGAGCAATACTGCCTAGTACAATGATTTGAGCCAAATCACTAGATTGGTGAGAAACTTCTTCCGCTGCAATGGCTTCCTTATTGGATTGCTCAATCAGTTCTACTAAACTATCTGAAATTCCATCAAACTTGAGCGCAAGGTCGCTATTCGTGAAGTCTAGCAATATCTTTTGGGCTTGGGCACTATCATTTGGGGTAGCAAGATTAAGGTTACGAACTGCTTGAACGCGGCGATCGAGTTCCTGTAGATACCGATTTGGCACCGCTTGATTCGCTTGCAAGAAGCCTACTATTTTTTGGTGGTGGGCATGGTTTGCCCAAATTGACTGAATTGCCAAAAAGCGATCGAGTTCTGCCACAACCCGCTCAATTTCCTTTCTGTGTTCCAAAATATGAGCATACTCCTCATCAAAATCTTTTGGAATTTTAGCCAAGGGAATGAGTTGTTGCTGATGAGTTCGAGCTTGGAGAACACTGGTCTGAAGCTGACGAAGTAAGCTTAGTTCCTCTTGAGTGTGTTCTTCTTGATAAATGGCTTGGTTTTGATAATGCTTGCTAATATTAAAGCCGGCGATCGCGCCTGATGCAGCAATGCCAAGAGCAAGCACATATCCTATGCCAATTTTTTGCCCGACTGGTAAATGCGATAGCGAGAGCTTAAAGTTTATTTTTGACATACTGGTTCACTCGGATTTCATAGAACGCTTTCTCTAGTCATCCCTGTTTGAGTAAAATTTAAGTTAACAATCCCTTAAAAATAAATTTATTGACACTTGCTTTTTGAGTAAGCGAAAACGACTTGTAGATTGCGACGGCAGAGGTAGGGTAAATTCTAGAGCGCTAGATACAATAGATAAACGAGAGAAAATCACTCAGAGAGTAAAATTTGGGTGCTGTTGTAGTTTCAAACTAAAAGGAAAGAGCGCACCATGGCGATTATTGCTCTGAAAGCGTGGTATCTCCGAGAATATGAGCCAATTAAAGAGCTAGAAAAACGTCCCCATGATTTGCGTTTGAGCCGAAATAGCTTGTTGAAATCGGGCTTACGGGCAGATTTTTTGGATGATATTGACGAAGTTAGCCAGTCGGAATGGTTTCAGCGCTATCTGCAAGGCGACTTGATCGAGTTTTATATTGAAGGCAGCGGTGGTTACACCATAGCCAATATTGATCTTCGCAGCCATGAGATTTATTTTAACAAGCAAGAAGTCATGGCTCATTTAGAGCCAATTATTTATTTTTGCTATCAGACGGAGTTTCCTGACTCAAGCGAGTTGCTGCGCGATGAGTTGCAGTCTGTGATTGAGAAGCTGAATCAAAAATCTCGGTTGCCGATCGCGCTGAAGGAATCGCATCGCCTCACCGATGGCCCAGTTCGGTTGGATAGCACCCTCATGCGATCGCTGCGCCAAAGTTTGCTGTTTATTGCCGATACCACGGCGATCGCGCCCAATCCTGCTATCCCCAACCAAGTGCTACTTAGCCCGACAGTTTGTGTAGAAGTTGGCTACGCTTTACACAGCAAACGGTCTGAGCAGATTTTAGTGGCTCAAATGGAGCGAACCGATTTGCCAGGACAGTTTCCGCTCGATTTGCCTAGCCAGCAACGATTGCCATTTAAAGATAAATCTCAACTCCACAAAACCTTACCTGCTCTAGTAGAAACTCAGTTGCAGCGATTCAACTTGTTTTCTTAAAAATTAAGAATTGCTGACTGTAAGAATTTTGGCATTGCTGAATGCAGACATGATTTCCACTGATAGGGGTAGCGCCTTGTGCCTTCCCTGCCAGAGATGGAGGGCAACCACAAGGGATTGCCCCTACTAATTGCATCCCCAGATTCAGCAACACCGAATTTTAGTAGCGGGTTGTTATCTGATACTTTTTGCTTCAGTCTGGGCAAAGTGATTGTATCTGGCATTCCTGTTGGATAATGGCAATACACGAAACACAATAGACTCTATGACTCAAGCAACAGATGGATCGCCTGGAGAACAGCGGAAAAGCAAATATGCCCGTACCCCGTCTGAGTATGCGGTGCATCTCTTGATCGATGGGGGGCATCGGGAAGAAGTTCGCTTTGCCACTATTCAAGAGTTTCAAAAATGGTACAGCGGTGAATTGGTGCCCAAAGCCGCTTCCAGTGATTTTATTACGGTGCCAATCAAAAATATTCAGGGCGAATATATGGTGCTACGACCCTCGAAGGTGCTAGCGATTCGGGTAGAGCCTGTGTTTAGTTCTAGTGTGGAACGGTTCTAGAAAATTGATTATACGATTTTGGGCGATTCTCATGAGAGATCCGCTTTGCGGAATCGCGATCAGTGCCTTCAGCATTCTGGGACTGTTGGGGATAGATCATAGGCTTGTGGCTGCAACTCCTAGAGTTGAACCGACTATAAAAACTGCTGTCAAGCCCAAGCCACTGATTTCAGTCGCTTTTCCAAAAAATTTGGGGTTAGATCTGCAATTGTTTGGCATGGGGCGGCAAAGTGGCGATCGCAAAACTCTTGTGGCAGCGATTGACCACAGCTTGCGATATTTAGGAACCCAAAAGGCGATCGCGGATTATGGCAAGCTTACGACAAACGGCATCACAGTTGACCGAGTGCGGCGTAGTTTGCAACGATTCCGCTCTCTGATAATCACTAGCAAATCGGCGGCAGAACTGCAAACCGCAATCCAGCGCGAGTTTGCTTTTTATCAGGCAACAGGCAAAGATGGCAAAGGAACCATCGACTTCACGGGCTATTTTGAACCCGTCTATGCAGCAAGTCGCACGGCAACAAACGAGTTTCGCTACCCCATTTTTCGGCTGCCCTCCACTTTTTCTGGCTGGTCAAAACCCCATCCCACCCGCGCTACCTTAGAAGGAGCCGACGGGTTACAGTTTGCCAAAGGGTCGCTGAAAGGGGCAGAAATCGCTTGGTTGCGCGATCGCCTAGAAGCCTTTTTGATTCAGGTACAGGGTTCCGCTCGGCTCAACCTTACAGACGGCAGCACGATGACAGTGGGCTATGCCGGAAGTACAAATTACCCTTACACGGGCATTGGGCGCGAACTGGTGAAAGCAGGCAAATTCAAACTAGAAGAACTAACCCTGCCTTTGCTGACTCAATACTTTCGAGATAACCCGTCTGAGATGAACGTGTATTTACCGCGCAATCAGCGATTTGTCTTCTTTAAAGAAACTCAAGGTTCACCGGCTATGGGCAGTATTGGCGTACCTGTGCTACCAGAGCGATCGATCGCCACCGATAAAACCTTGTTTCCTCCTGGCGCTTTGGCAGTAATTCAAACTCAAATTCCGCAGAAAACCACAACTGGCAAGCTACTACAGCAACCTGCAACCCGCTACGTGCTAGATCAAGATACGGGTAGCGCGATTAAAGGCGCAGGGCGGGTCGATGTGTTTATGGGAACGGGAGTTTTGGCAGGCGATCGCGCAGGATTGATCAACTCCAACGGTCAGCTTTATTATCTTCTGCTCAAAAAGTAGGATTGTGGACGCTGCTGAATGCAAAGATGATTTCTAGAATGTCTGGGTAGTCTTGTGCCTACCCAGACAAAGCTGAGGGCAACCACAAGGAATTGCCCCTACACAAAACACCCTACGCCTCAATCACCACGCGCAAATTGCCGCGTTTCTTGGAAACCCGGCAGGCAGTCGTGCCATTAGAGCGCTCAAATTCTAGATCCAACAAAGTCGGACCTACCCGCAAATTGTGCAACGAAAGTTGATTAATTGAAGGCGGCAACGCCGGATCAATAATTCGCAGGGTGTTATTGGGCGCATCAGGCACTAAGTTGACCATCATTTGCAGCAGTTGAAAAACGCTACCCGTTGCCCAAGCTTGGGGCGAACAGGCAACCGGATACTGCACCGGTTCACCGCCATCCGAGCGTTCAAAGCCGCAAAACAGTTCTGGCGGACGTTGGTAGGGCTGGTGGTGGGTCATATCCAAAATTCCTTGAGCCAACTCCAGCGCTTGATCGATCAAGCCTAAAGAGCGCAACCCGATCGCCGTCAAAGCATTGTCATGGGGCCACACCGAACCAATGTGATATCCCATAGGATTGTATGCCGGAGAAAGACTGCTGAGGGTGCGAATGCCCCAGCCGTTAAACATATCCGGGGCGCGGAGCCGTTCGGCAACACTATACGCTTTTTCGGGGGTGAAGATGCCCAAGTTAAGGCAATGCCCAGGGTTAGAGGAAATGCTATCTACGGGGTTGCCGTCTCCATCAAGAGCGATCGCGCAGTAGTCTTGGTCTTCCATCCAAAAATCGCGATTAAACCGAAATTTGAGATCACGGGCTTCCTCTTCCCACTGGTCGGCTAGATCGATGCGCTTTTTCATCCGGGCAATTTGGGCAAGCCGGATTTTGGCAGCGTACACATAACCCTGCACTTCACACAGGGCGATCGCTCCTTGAGCCAGTTGCCCTTGCCGATTCACAATGCAGTCATCGGAATCTTTCCAACCTTGGTTATCTAACCCGCGACTCGATTTGCGATCGTAGATAAGATAGCCAGTCTGCTTGCGACCCCGATCAATCCAATCCATTGCCGCCAGCGCATTACCCCACAACTGGTCTAGCGTTTCATGATCTGCCGTCCAAGCAAAATATTCAGAATAGAGCATCAACCAGAGTGGCGTAGCATCTACGGTGCCATAGTAAGGCGTATGAGGGATTTCCTGGCAGCGTGCCATCTCCCCAAAGCGAATTTCGTGTAAGATTTTGCCCGGTTGCTCATCTCGCCATTCATCCTCTTGTTTGCCTTGATAGTAAGCCAGAATTTTCAAGGTTTCACGAGCAACTTGCGGATCTAACATCAAGATTTGAGAGGCAGCAATGATGGAATCACGCCCAAACAGAGTCGAGAACCAGGGCACGCCTGCTGACAGTGCTTTTCCTTTGTTAAAAGACTGCCGCAGCAGGTAAACATCTTGTTCAGCTTGCTCGATGATTTGATTAAACGTGTTTTTATCGGAGCGAATGGAAGTAACCTGCTGGTGCCAAGTTTGTTCTTCCATCAATTCTGCTGCTTTTGCCTGCATTAATGTTGTGGGAGCGCTGACCGTTGAGGCAGAGCGTCCATTTACAAGAGCTTGCAGGCGATATCCGAGGCGTTGGGTTTCGTGAGACTCGAGTTCTAATTGCCAAATGGCAGTGTCCCCTTTAAATTGATCGGGTTGGCGATCGACAAAAGAAATCCGCGATTCGATCAAAGCACCATCAAGCCCTTGGTAGGCAAGAATAAGTTCAAAGTTAGCAGCGTCATGGGCATGAAGTGGTAGAGAGGTCGAAAATGAAGCAGTGCTTTCTAGCTCTGGGTTCGCTTCAGTTTGACTCTCGGTTTCTAACTCTTTATCCGGCTGCTTTTCAAGTAAGGGAGGCATAAGCCGCAGCCGATGCCCTCTATGCTCTCGATTAAAGCCACGAATTTCAAACAGGTCTACAAAATCCGCATCAAAACTGAGGCTTAGTTCAAAGCTAACCGGGTTGGTACTGTAGTTAGAAACTTCAATTTCCTCAAAGAGTCCACCGTTAATCACAATCTCTCGCTTAATGCCAATAGATTCGGCTTTGATGCGATCGCCCAATGTAGGATTCGTACATAGCACGGACAGCACAAATCCTTTATCTGCCGTACTGCTTAGCAGAGTCGGCGATCGCCCCTCAATTTGCAATTCTAAGCGGCTCAGAAAGCGAGTATCTGAACAGTACAAACCCATACTGCTGCTGCGATCGTCGTTCGTGCAACCGCCAACATTACCCAAAATATCGGTCAACAAAAAGAGATCATCATCTTTGAGCGTTAAGTGAGCTTGAGGACGTTCGCTCAAAACACACGCCCACTCAGGCTGGGGAAGCTGATCGGCTCGAACAAACTGTCGTCCGCCGATTTCAATGGTTTCCAAAGTCATACCATCCATAGGTTGGAAAGAACTGTCGATATAAGGATGAAGCATTGTCGTATCGGGAAAAACCAAAAAGCACGCAAGCTTAGCGTAGCAAACCGTTAAGGTCGATGCCGTTCCAAATGAAATATTAGAGGATTCAAATACTTCAAATGCATAGCAACGGATGAATAGGTTAGGACACAAAAATCCTTGAGAAGGCAGGAAAATCAGATGGTTGTTGTCTTGACCTTTCCTCGTACTTTTGATGTATAAATTTCTGCTGACTTTTTACTTTTCACCTCCCTCCTTATGCCTCCCTAAGCGGCTCGAAATCGGGAGTGTTGCTTGAGTGTGTCAGTCTGAAAGTTCTGAATCCACTTCAGCAATTGATCTGAACATTCGTTTTCAGTGGGGCGGAGCAACAACGCAGTATATTGAGTGCGCTGTTTGACGATGATTGCGAGGTATTCTTGTCCTTCAATAGTGGCATGGTGAAAATTTTCAAGCTGCAAGGAAGACATCAGCAGCGATCGCAAGCCAAGCGCTTGAAAAATGGTTTGAACCCAACTCATATTGGTGCTTTCAAGAGTAGTGAAATACTCCTTCGGCAGACCATTTACATCAAAAATGGCGGCACCAATAATATCGTCAAGATAGGATAGGGCTGGACTTGCTAACAGTGTAGAAGATGTTAACTCAGCATTCGTTGGCGAAAGAGGCATCGGTTTATCTTTCAACTGGTGAGGGCGATCGCTGAAGAATTTGGCTTGTGGTGATTGCAGCACATGTTGTATTCAGCACTTAAAACAATCCTAGTGGTTTTAGGGTTTGATTCAGTGATTTGCTGAAAACTCTCAACATCACTCAAGCAACTAATAGTTTGTAGTTTAAACAACTATTTAGGCTCTTGCGACCGTAAAATCCCGCAGCCAGTAAACTTATGTCGAATGCAATTCACTCCACCGGTGCTGCAAATCTGAAATCGTAAAGACCGCTTGAAAGGGAATCTCTGCTTGCCGATAGCATTCTGCGCCACCCTGAAGCCGATCGACTAACGCCAGTACGCCATTTACTTGATAACCCGCAGCGCGCAGGCGATCGACGGCTTTCAATGCAGACTGCCCGGTCGTTACCACATCTTCTAAAACGGTGACTGAGCTTTTTTCTGGCAAACTAGGACCCTCAACATACGCCATTGTGCCATGCCCTTTGGCTTCTTTTCTAACGATCAACGCTGCTAGCGATCGCCCTTCATAGGCAGCTACCACACTGGTTGCCGTCACCAACGGGTCGGCTCCCAAGGTCAACCCGGCAACCGCAATAGATTCAGGCGGCACCATTGCCAGCATTAACCTGCCAACCGCCACGCCCCCTTGAGGGTGAAGCGTCACCTGTTTGCCATTGATGTAATAAGAACTGGGTTGCCCAGACGACAAAACAAAATCCCCTTCTTGATAGGCAACTTGACAAAACAGATCTAGGAGTTCTTGGCGAAGCGCAGGTAATTCGAGCGTTGAAAATGACAAGGATAGCGGCATAAATATTTAAAAATAATGTGAGATAAATTGATATGGAGCGAAGGCATTCAACTGAAATTGCAAAAAAGCTCTCCCCAGAAAAACAGTCTCCCAGTCCGTTCGTCTGCATGATCCAATAGTCCAGAACTATCGTAAAAATAAACTCATAAAATTGATCCAAATTGATGTCATGAATTTAGAAACTCATGAGTACAATTGAAAGGCTAACGAGTAGATATTAGTCGGTTTGCTTAAAAAAGCAGCCAAAAATTGCGATTGTTTTTGAAAAAGTGCCCATCCTAAGTCTACCTATCTAAGTAACCAACCATTGAGAAACTTGAGGAGTTATCGCATGAATTTTGAGAGTCGTTTTATCGCTATTGGCTGTCGTTCTGCGATCGCAGGATTGGTAGCCGCTACAGTTGGAATTGGGTTTTCTACTGCCGCGATCGCCCAAGAGTTTCCACTGGTTTCAGGAGTTCCCTTTGGAGAACTTCCCCAAAAATTTGATGATGCTTTTTTCAGCAACGGTCGCAATTTTTATGACAGCCGTACTCTTGGAGGACAACTCAAATTTCTTTTTGGTCCTTTCTCCGAAAACAATATCGCTCGTGATGGGAAAGCAATCAATGAACTCTATCGAGAAGTCCTATATAAACAAGTCAATTCAGGTCCAATCATTCGCACAGTAGATTTACCGACCCCTTTTCAATACTCTGTACGTGACCTACCCTCCTCAGTTGTAGTCCTACCCAATGACACAGCACCACCCCCAGTAATCCTATTTCCCCAAACGCCACAACCAGAAGTAAAACCGATTCCCCAAAGTCCAGTTCCAGGGCTTTGGTAAGCCTGCAACAGCAGCTAATTTTAGGTGTACAACATCTTCTCTAGGTAGATTGAGTAGAGCCGTAACCCGCTTTAACGGGCAACTCATCAGTCAAGCTACTGTAGAGGCTAACAGTATTAAATTAATCCAGGGTGCAGGAGTTGAACCTGCCTGGGGCGAATTATGAGTTCGCTGCCTAAACCGCTCGGCCAACCCTGGGTTTTGCATCTATTGTATATTGATTTTCAACTTTGGTTGCTTTTGCAAACACTCTGTTTACTTAGAGCAATTCGCCAGACTTCAAATAGCTGGGCACCCGACTTTAAATTGTAAAAGGGTTAACCGCGTATTCTTTCCACCTGCGTTGATACCACTCGGCAACATAAGGACGAACCGTAAATTGGGGAGGAGATCCGTCTTTTACGTCAATCCGAATAAAAGAGTAAGGGCGGCGTTTCTGAGAACCTTGTCCACTGCGACCTATAAATAATTTCGAGTGGGCAACTGGATAGGGATGTCCCAGGTTTTCTAATAGTTCTGAGCCTTCAAGTCGCTGCCGCCGTAGACTAAAACCACTGCCACCGCAAACGATCCAGTTCATGTCAGAATCTGCGTGTTTTGTGTTGGCTGTGCGGAGATATTCCAAACAATGGGCATGACCGTTAATCACTAAATCAACGATTGGGCGATCGCCCGCTTTTTTACTTACGGCTTTGGCAACCGCATCTAGCACTTGCCGTAAGCGATGACGGATTGCTAAGGTTTGCGCTTGATGCCATTTGGTCGCCTCGGTTACGTAGGGCGGATGGTGAAAGTAAAGAATGCGCCCCCTCACCGAGTCCGTGTTCCAGGATTTGATCAAGCGTTGCTCTAGCCATTCCAACTGTTCGCGATCGCTGAAGCTAGTCTCATCTACAGTGAGTTGTTTCGTAATATCGCGAATAATTTCCGCTAATTGCTCTACCTTTGCCTGAATGTCATTCCACTGTTCTTCCTGTTCAGGCTGTTTGCAATCTAGGCGATCGGCTTGTTCAAGCAGCGATCGCTGTTCCTGCTCCAGTTCATTCCGTTTTTGAGAGAGTGCCTGTCGTGCCTCTTCTCCAGCCAGATTTTTGGGTAAGGGCAAGGGCGCGTTAAAGGTATTAGAATCTAGTGCAAAAAAATCAATTCCTCCTGCCTGAAATGTATAGTAGCGATTGGGCAAGCGAGTAAATTCTCCAGGTTGATAGCGCAGGCATCGCCCCGCATCAGTTTTCGCGGTGTAGTGTTGGTCAAGATGGTGTTCTAGCTCTGCATCGGTGTTGAACCGCTTCAAATAATCTAAAAAGGCTTGAGCATAGGCATTTCCTTGCCCAGAGCCATGCCAGCCTATATCCAAATCGAGTCGATCTCGAACTAGGTATCGAAAGGGAGAAGCCGCTTGAGCGATCGCCCCAGACCACCAAGGCATATCGTAATAATCATGGTTTCCTGGAATTGGCAGAAAGGGTTGGTTGAAAGTCATTTGATCGTAAGTGATGCGACTAGGGCGATCGCCGCCGGCTAAAAACTCACGATAGGGTTCAATAAAATTTTTGGGATAATATTCGCTAGAGCCAACTAAATAGATGACATCGCCTGTATGCAGCACAAAGCGGCAGTCTTGACGATGAGGCAACATTTGTTCAGCAATTTTCCGTTGAGGATTGTGTCCTCGATGGTAGCCGGAACCCGTGTCGCCAATCACCATAAAGGAAAAATCAGGGCTGTCATCACTCCCGTCATCTAGCACCAGCGTAGTTTGATCAATATTTTTCTGAGCGATTAAGCGATCGCGCCAACGAACCCGCTGCTGCATTTTGGCAATCTTCGTCGCGCTATCTGGATCGATTACAAAAGTCATTCCTACACCCGCTCCACTTACAGGTCACTATCCACGATTTGCTTCAGCAATAGATCGACCCATAGTTTTATCTCTAAACAAAGCTATAAATTAAGTCAGAATGACCTCACCCTACGCGAAACTTACCCCTTCAAACAAGCTTTAGGATCACCAACGTCTTTCAACAGTCCAACACCAGAATGACAACGCAGAGCAACTACTTCCATGTAGAAACTTTGTATATTCAGCGATATCTCAGTGAAAAACGTCGGACTTCGTTCGCAGTTTCCTTACGTAAATTCATTGGCTCATACTCATACAACTCTTGCCACACCACATTAATCGGCATTAGCACACCCTCATTCGCGCTAATAATAGGATATTCACAACCGGGATAGTCTTCTCTGATAACCCAACGCCCTGCTACTCGATGTCGCATAACCTCACCCACATAGGCGACTAGATTGTCGTATAGTTCCGCTTGAATTTTTTCCAGTCCATGATCCTCAGCTTTTCTAGATACAATATCTAAGCTTTTATAGGAAGAATCTAGCTGATCGGGTGAAATGTTTAGACAGCCGATTAGCTCATCGATTAATTCAGGAATCTTGTTAATAAGCTCTACTTTGTGCTTTGAATAATACTTCCAATGACTTACAGAATTGCCGCGACCATGAACATAGTCTTCTCTAACCCTCTGATGCCAGCGAATCCAGTGTAAAAAATGATCTCTAGAGTAAATGTCGCCTTTGCCAGGGAGGGAAATTCCTTTAGGGTCAAAAACAAACAGAAACCTATCACCGATTAATTCATAGACTTGAGGTTGATTTTTGTATCCAGTGCTGTAGGTTTCCTCAAAAAAATCTGTAAATTCTGTATGCAGCGTTCCCTCAGATTCTATGAGTTCTTGAACCTGCTGCTTGGTAAGCCGTTTTGCATTCAAAGATTTTTTCTTTCCCATCTTTAAGCAAACACCGATTTAAGGAATAGCCTAAGTCGAGTCTAGAGAAGTGTAGCACTCGACAAAAGGCGATCGCCCTAATTCTGCCTAGCGCGATCGCGTTTGCGCCCGTTGCCCCGTACCATAAGAATGCCAATCATTCGGTTTTTCGGTACATGCCTACTCCCCCACTAACGCTTAATCTCATTGAAGGATCGGTTTCGTTGCAGTTTGCTCCTGAAGCCGCCCACACGCTACAAACTCACATTGCTGAGTTAATGACTAGCCTCAAAATTGTTGCGACCAAAGGGTCGCCTGCAACCAAACCAAAGCCGCAGAAACCGATGGAGTATCGATATACCGGGGATGTTTTTCTAGAAATCTTCTGTAATCCCAATATTTGGTCTTCGCCCTTTGCCGCAAAAGTGCTGATCACCCTTAGAGACGATCGCATTCGCCTGACCACTGAAGCCGAGCTTAGCCGCTTGGTAGACGACGTGAACCAATATCTAGATCAAGCTAGTTAGAATCGCGATATCTCAGGCAGAAATTAGCAAGATTACAGTAGAATCGTTGCAGTTTTTCATTCAGAACTTTTATAGTTTCTGTGAAAAGCTTTGATTGAAAAGCGATCGCTGCACAGACCCTACGCCAAATATTTAGAAGATATTTAGAAACCATTCCCTTGATACTTAAGGAACCACACCTCATGAATTCTGAGACATTAATTCAGCTACTGCAAAATGGTTTTCGTGTCACGCTAGGGGCAACGGCATCCTTGATTGAAGTAGTTCAAGACCCACAAAAACGACATGAAAACCTATCGAAACTTCGCCAAGAATGGAGTCAACTTGCCGATGAATGGGCAGTTAAGGGAGAATCAACTGAGCAAGACGCGCGTAATTTTGTAGACACCGTTTTAAGTCAACGCCGTGCCCAAAACGATTATCCACCAACGGCAACTGTGCCTACCTCAGCCGCTCCTGGTGTACAAACTGAAATACAGGAACTTACTGCTCAAATCGCCACCATTCGAGCAGAACTTGAAAAGCTAAGAAACCAAGAGTAGCAAAACAACTTCAGCCAATTCAAGATCTGGTGAGTAACTTGCTTGCCAAATCTTGAATGTGTTGATGCGTCTTCAAACTGGGATCTCTTCAAACTGAGATCAAAATAGCGGGAGTGGTAGATGAATGAATGCAGATTAGCCGCTAATCGTTTTCCCATTTTTCGGAACCCATTAGGTCACCGATCCGATCTCTCAGTAGAAAATTGCAGCGCTCTAACTCACATTCAATCCATGCCCACTCACGAGCAGGAATATACTGACACAGGATATAGATCGGTTGATGTCGGCTCACTAGCCCTTCTTGAACCAGTTGACGAGCCTCGTCTTGAATGACAGGTAAGGAATACTGAATTGATTGAAGCATAATCACCCTTCTAAGCTTCGTAGCAAATCAAAACGACAAGTAGCACTATTGAACGAATCAAGAGAGTAGATAAAATTTAAGTTTTTTAAAGTGTAGAAAAATTATTCGGGGACAGGAAGAATTTCTATCTGTAGCCTGATATACCGTATAAGTTGTATTTTTACGCCAATCTTCTTCTGAGTATATTAAGAAAACTTACAAAAGTCACTAAACCTTGACTAATATCTGGTTGGATTCTTTGTTTCAGTTTGGTTGAATAGCGGAATTGTTTTCAGCCTTAAAGGTGCTGGTAGAGCTTTTGTATTCTAGTTAGCTAATTAGGATTAGCAAGTTACAAAGCATCGCTTTTCTATTCTTTTAAAGTTTTCGCTTTTGCTTCAGGTAGCTAGTTGACGGCGATCGCTCAATTCCACAGCCAATTCGATCGCCGCTTTCATGCTAGTAGCATCTGCAATTCCTTGTTTGGCGATATCAAAGGCGGTGCCATGATCAGGTGAAGTTCGGACGAAGGGTAACCCAATCGTGGTGTTGACAGCCCGATCGAACGCCATAAGTTTAACCGGAATCAATCCTTGATCATGATACAAAGCGAGGTAAGCATCACAATAATTTTGAGTTTTGAGTTTTGAGTTTTGAACATTCTTCGCAATGCTTTCCTTGCGGGATATCTCTGTTCCAAACCAAGCTTGTCCAGGCTTGACCCAGAGTGTGTCGGGTGGCACGGGTCCTTCTAAAGTGATTGTGGAAAAGCGATCGCGCATCTGATTGAGCCAAGGGATCAGCCAATTTTGTTCTTCATGCCCTAGTTGCCCCTGTTCACCACTATGTGGATTGAGTCCCGCGAGCGCAATATGGGGAGTTTCTAAGCCAAAATCCTGCTGGAGACAGTCGAGTAACAACTCTAGTTTCTGCGTCATTAACTCTGCTGTTAGGGTTGCAGAAACCTGTTTCAAGGGAATGTGCGTGGTTGCTAGAAGAGTTCGTAATGTCCAGCCCGTGTAAGGCGATCGCGCCACAAACAACATGCCAAAGCGGGTAGCTCCGGCTCGTTCAGCCAACAGTTCGGTTTGTCCTGGATAATGGTGTCCAGCCGCTTTCCACGCCGATTTTGCGATCGGTGCCGTGACAATGGCATCAAAATCACCAGAGAGCGTCTGGGCGATCGCCTGCTCCAAAAATTGAAAACTAGCTGCACCACTAGCTGCATTACCGCTACCTAAGTGAATCTGCCCCCCAATTTTTGGATCGAGTTCAACATCCCATAGAGTTAAACTATCTGGATTTGCCAATGGGTCTTCCATACCTGTGTCTAGCAAATCGGAATACGTTTTTTCTACCAATCGGCGATCGCCAATCAAAGTAATCTCACAGCGTTGGTGAATCTGCGGATTGGCTAGAGCTTTTAAGATCACTTCACTGCCAATTCCAGCCGGGTCACCCAAAGGAATTGCCAAGCGAGGACGAAACAGAGGATTGGAGGGTTTGTCCATTGTTACTGGAAGTAGGATCAATCTAGTTTAGAATTTTGGATAAGTAGTGATACTTGTATTACACGATTGACACGATTTAATTAACGCGATCGCATAAGGAGCAATCAGTTCATGGGAGAAATTTTTACCGCTGCTATTTTGGCATCTAGCCTAATTTTAGTGGGGTTAGGACTAGGATTTGTCATGTTGAAAGTCCAAGGCGGCGAAGAGTAAACAGCCTAGTTGAAGGATGAATACTCTTTTCTGAAGCGATCGCTTCATCCTTCGACAACTAGCTTTTAGGAATCTTCAGGTTCATCTAAATGCTCAGCAACTTCACGATATAGGTTCAGAACGTGACTATCTTTTAGACAGTAGAACACATTCCGCCCTTGACGACGATAGCCAACCAGCCGCATAGTGCGGAGAGTCCGCAGTTGATGAGAAACAGCAGACTCAGTCATTTTTACCGCCGCTGCCAAATCACACACGCACAATTCCTGAAGCGCCAAAGCAGACAGAATTCTTAAACGATTCCCATCGCCCAATAAGCTAAAGAACTCTGCCATCCGTTGAGATTTTTCTAAACTTAAAATATCCCGGTGAATTTGGTGAACCTGATTGAGATCAACAGGATGGGCTATGGTGCAATTGGGAACATTCATTCGACTTTGTTCAATTTCTTTTGAAGAAAGATTTATAGCTGTTTGCTTAAGATTAGGCATGTTCAGAGAAGCATCAATATATAAAGATGGCTTAGTTTATCCTTAGACTAACGTAAAGCATCTGAAATGTTATCGATTCACCGACACAGCATCCAACGGTACAGCACACTACTTTATATATTTCTCATTTACTTGGACAATAGTAACCAAGCACCCATGATTCCTGTGAATTATAAAATGATGCCTAAGAGAATCCGGTTGTTTGCATGAACTGCTGACATGAATTGTTGAAAAGAAAATTAAAAAATCAAAGTTATTCCGCAAATTTTCTTAGGATATTCATCAATTCTGATAGTATCTTAGTAAAAGTTAAAATTTCGTTACTTAACCCCTCATGAAACTCTTAGTTATTGGTGCCACAGGTACTTTAGGAAGACAGATCGCCCGACGAGCATTAGATGAGGGGTATGAAGTTCGCTGCTTGGTGCGAAGTCAGAAGAAAGCAGCCTTCTTAAGGGAATGGGGCGCTGAACTTGTACCGGGAAATTTGTGTAAGCCTGAATCACTACCGCCTGCATTGGAAGGAGTTTCAGCAGTGATTCATGCCGCAACTGCCAGAGCAACTGACTCTTTGAGCATTCGACAAGTAGATTGGCAAGGGAGCGTCAATTTAATTCAAGCGGCAAAGGCTGCAAACGTGGAGCGGTTCATTTATCTATCGATCTTGGATGCCGAAAAATATCCTAAAGTGCCGCTATTAGAAATTAAGCGGTGTGTTGAACACTATTTAGCTGAATCTGGCTTAAATTACACCATTCTTCGTCCTTGTGGTTTTTTGCAAGGATTGATTGGTCAGTATGCGATTCCGATGCTGGAAGGGCAATCGATTTGGGTGATGGGAACTGCTTCGCCAACGGCATATATGGACACCCAAGATATTGCAAAATTTGCGATTCAAGCATTGAAGGTGCCTGAAACTGAGAATAAGTCTTTTCCGGTCGTGGGTTCGCGGGCATGGAGCGCCGATGAACTAATTCAGCTTTGTGAGAAGTTGTCAGGACGAGATGCCAAAATTACGCGCGTTCCTATCGGTGTCGTCCGATTTACGCGCCAAGTGACTCAGTTTTTCCAATGGACTTGGAATATTGCGGATCGATTGGCTTTTGCTGAAGTGATTGCTACGGGTAAGCCGTTAGTAGCACCCATGGACGAAACTTACACGGCTTTTGGGCTTGATCCAAGTGATACGACTACAGTAGAAAGCTATTTACAAGAGTACTTTGAGCGGATTATGAAAAAGCTGCGCGAGTTAGATTATGACAAGCAGAAAAAGCAAAAGAAAAAATCAGACAAGGTGGATAAGCAGCGGAATTATCCTCGTTTCTAGCGATCGCACCTTTCCCTTACAGATAATTATTTTCCCTTGTGAATGATTAACTGAGAAGCGATCGCGTGGATTACCGAGAATGGTATAGTCCCTTATACCGATTTATTAGCCCTTAGCCAAACTTTGACGTGCCTAAAGCTGGCATCATTTACAACGATATTAAACCCGCTGCTTGTCGCATTGCCGAAGAAATTAAAGACAAGCTACTTTCTCGTGGCTGGGAGGTTCACTTGGCTACGGGAGTTGGTGGAATTTTGGGCTATTCAAACCCCAGTGGTCCCGTTTGTAATACGCCGATCGATAGTCTAAATCCTCCTGGTTTCGATCGCGATATGACTTTTGCCGTTGTTTTAGGCGGAGATGGCACCGTGCTGTCTGCCTGCCGACAATTGGCTCCCTATGGTATTCCACTGCTGACGGTGAATACCGGGCACATGGGTTTTTTAACTGAAACCTATGTCAACCATCTACCGCAAGCCTTGGAAGCGGTTCTATCGGATCTTTACCATGTTGAAGAGCGATCGACGCTGCGAGTGCAACTTTTTCGAGACCAACATTTATTGTGGGAAGCTCTATCCCTCAATGAGATGGTGATCCATCGAGAACCTCTAACGAGCATGTGCCATTTTGAGGTAGAAATTGGTCGTCATGCACCTGTGGATATTGCGGCGGATGGGCTAATTATTTCTACTCCAACTGGATCAACGGCTTATTCGCTGTCAGCCGGCGGACCTGTGATCACGCCCGGTGTTCCTGTTCTTCAATTGGTGCCGATTTGCCCCCACTCGCTTGCCTCCCGTGCCTTGGTGTTTGCGAATAGTGAACCTGTGACTATTTTTCCTGCCAATACGACTCGGCTGGTCATGGTGGTTGATGGCAATGGCGGCTGTTATGTGCTGCCAGACGATCGCGTCCGAATTGAGCGATCGCCCTATAATGCCCGGTTTATTCGCTTGCAACCCCCAGAGTTCTTTCATATCCTGCGCGAAAAACTAGGGTGGGGATTGCCCCATATCGCCAAGCCAACCTCAGTTGAACTGCCCTAACTAAAGAACAGAAAATTAGGGAACAGAAATCAAACTAGTAGAGTCAGATTAAACTGAAAATTTACACCAAGAGAGAAAGTTGAACCGAGAAAATCAACTTAGCCAGAAGATTATGTTAAAACAGAGTGGCACTAGGAATTAATACTTAGTCATTCATCAAGCTAATTTTTTAACAAGCTATTTTGACTGCCCTTTGTAAACCTCTCTTCTTCGCTTATGAATCCTGCACCTGCTGATAGTACTCAAATTCTGTTGATCGAAACCGATGAAACACTAGCCCAAAATGTCAGTGTAGATTTGCACGAATCTGGTTATGAAACTGCGATCGCCCTAGATGCCGTCAGCGGGCTGCGAAAAATTGCTGAAGTGCAGCCTTTACTTGTTGTGGTCGATCGCATGTTAGCGGGAGAATCAGGACTCTGGTTTTGCAATCGTCTTCGAGCAACAGGAACGCGGGTGCCAATCTTAATGTTGATGGCGCGAGATACGGTAGAAGATCGGGTGGCGTGCTTAGAAGCAGGAGCCGATGATTATTTTCTTAAGCCTTACCGATCCGATGATTTTTTAAAGCTGGTACGGCTTTATTTAAAATCCGATGAGGAAACAACAGAAAAATTGCGTTTTGGAGATTTAAGCTTAGATCTAGCCACTCGTCGAGCCATTCGGAATAACCGTACAATTGATCTCACCATGAAGGAATTTGAACTGCTCAAATATCTGATGGAACACCCCCGCGAAGTGCTAACCCGCGAACAAATCTTAGAAAACGTTTGGGGATATGACTTTGTAGGCGAATCGAATGTCATTGAGGTCTATGTCCGCTATCTCCGCTTAAAAATTGAAGATGAAGGCGAAAAGCGGCTGATTCAAACGGTGCGGGGTGTCGGTTACGTTTTACGTGAGGCGTAATGTTGAAGCTGGCTTTTCAAATTAAAAGCAAATGAGGCAATGGAGTAGAATGAGCGATCGCACTCAGCAGCACTACACACAAATCGTTTCAGGAAGTGTTTTAGTTCTGGGACTATTGATCAGCGGCTGTTCTACTCCAGTGGCATCAGTTTCACCTGAAAATAACAGTCCTCAGCCATCAGAATTCCCCCTAGAGCTAGCCAAGGTCGGGCAAATGTTACCTGTTTCTGCTCAAGTCCAAGTGGGCGATCAATTGATTCAACTAGAAGTGGCACGCACGACCGAGCAACAGTCAATGGGATTGATGTATCGTTCTGCGCTGGATGCCAATCATGGAATGCTGTTTCCCTTTTCGCCACCGCGCCCAGTCAGTTTCTGGATGAAGAATGTGGTGATTGATTTAGATATGGTGTTTTTGCGCGATGGGCAGGTTGTTTCAGTTTCTAGCAATGTGCCACCCTGCAAAGCAGAATCCTGTCCAGTTTATGGTCCTAAAGACGCGATTGATCAGGTGATTGAGTTGCGGGGGGGGCGTGCTGCGGAATTAGGCATTAAACCAGGCGATCGCCTGCCTGTGCAGTTCAATTCAAAAAAGCCCATTAACAACGCTTTGTAAGAACTCGAATAAAGTTAATCTGATCGCTCTAGAGTTAAACTTTGTAGATCCTTTGGTCTACATTAATCATTCGCTGTAAATATACGCTAGTCTTTCGGGAGACAGAGTTTATCTAGGGTCAAATCGCCTAACCTATTATTCATAAAATATTCATCTGTAAGTTTTTTGTGTAGTGTATTGCTGTCTGTGACAGCTTTTTGAATAAAAAGAGTGTTTTGATGTGGGGATAAAAGTTCAAATCGTTTGAAATTGTGTTGTTGAGAATACAACAGCAGCATTTTTAAGAGCAATCGATTAATTAATAGACGACCCTTGAGGGAGATAAAGTCGTATGGGTTCAGCAACATATGCCCGTTTAATCCGCTTTTTGCAGGAAGATTTAGCCGTTTCTGCTTCTTCTATTGCGATTGCGCTTCGCCACGTAGAGCAAGATCCAGGTCCTTTACCCATGATTCTGTGGCAATACGGTTTAGTCACTTTAGAGCAGCTAGACCGGATTTATGACTGGCTCGAAAATGTTTGAGTGCAGAGTACGGTGTGCAGAGTACGGAGTTAAAAATTCAGGAAGTGACCCCGAACCTCGAACCCCGAACCCCGAACAACCTATCTAAAGCTTTGCAATGACCTTAGCAGCGGCGGCAACTCCAGCACCAGGTGCAAAGTGTTCATAGCCCAACTCCTGTAAGGTGGCTTCTAAAGACGCGATCGCTGCCAAAATATCGCGATCGCCGACGAAACCCAAGTGTCCAATCCGAAAGATTTTGCCTTTCAGATGATCTTGTCCGCCTGCCAACACAATATCAAACCGTTTTTTCATTACCGAGCGGACTTTTTCTGCATCCACTTGATCAGGCATCACGGCTGTAATCGCAGCACTAGCATTCTCATCAGAGGCTAACAGCGGTAAGCCCATTGCTTTTACTGCTGCTCGCGTTGCTTGAGTGAGGCGCTGATGGCGCGCAAAGATATTTTCTAATCCTTCTGCCTTCATCATTTGTAAAGCTGCCTGCAACGCAAAGATCAAGTTAATTGCAGGAGTAAAAGGAGTCGTGTTCTTGGCAGCATCCTTTTTATATTTACCCAGATCAAAATAGAATCGGGGCAATTTTGCAGTGGCGTATGCTTTCCATGCCTTAGCGCTGACAGCAACAAAGCTTAACCCCGGTGGAATCATGTAGCCTTTTTGCGAACCCGACGCGACCACATCTAGACCTAGTTCGTCGGTTGGAATGCTGACTGCGCCTAGACTGGTCACTGTATCGACGATAATCAAAGCCTCTTCATGAGCTTTAACATGACGATTGATGGCTACCAAATCATTCAAAACCCCTGTCGAGGTTTCACTGTGAGTGATAATCACCGCTTTAATAGTTTTGGTCGTATCTGCTTCTAAGACTGCCCGAAATTGCTCTGGATCGAGTGGCTTACCCCATTCAGCAGTGATTTTCTCAGTGTTCAGCCCGTAAGCGTCGCAAACTTCTGCCCAGCGATCGCCAAACTTACCATTGCAGCCCACTAAAACGCGATCGCCTGGACTCAGAAAATTAATAATTCCAGCTTCCATTGCACCTGTACCGCTTGCCGCCAAAATTAGCAGATCATTCTGGGTTTGATGCAGCCACTTTAAGTTTTCTGTAACTTCTGCCATGATTGCGGAAAAATCACCGCTGCGATGCCCGATTGGATGCTTTGCCATTGCCGACAGCACAGTCTCCGGAACGGGGGTGGGTCCGGGAATCATCAGCATCAATTTATTGTCCATTTCCCTCAGCCTTTCAAAAATTCAATGGTTCGTCACGTTTGAGGATTATATCTTTTCGCGATCGCCCCTCTATCGAGTAAGCGTCGAGTTACTGTCAGGGTGAGATCATAAAGAGTCAGGATTGGGTAACGTTTTCCATGCATCCGCCACAACTTCTCCTAAACAACGCCGCTGCTGCCCATCTAGCAAAGCATCGTCTGCCAAAACGTCCCGCATCAAATCTTCCAAGGATTGTCCATTGGAACGGGCACTTTGAATCACCCCCGCGATCGCAGCCGCAATGAGTTCTTCACTCACTGGCTTCTTGGGTGACACGTCTTGAGGGGTGGCTGAAATAGAATAATTCATGGCAAAGATAACAACAGAAGCACTATTAAAACTAGGATGGGGATGACTTAAAGATTTTCAGCGTACGAACTTGTGCAGAGTTTAACGTAATTTAAGAAATTCTTAACCTGATTGATGGCGGCGGCTCATAGGAGTTTATAAATGCAAATGAAAGAGGTTCTTTATATTGAAATTCCTACCCCAGACACAGCAGCCGTTAAGCTCTGGATACAAGGTGCTTTTGCCCCTACAACTGGGGAGAAAAGCATCACGCCATCAGGAATTAAGATTGGGGCTTTTTCAACTACATCTCCACATCAAAAAATTTCTGAATCTGCAATTCCTAAAACAATCTCTAAGGAAATTGCCCTGCCAGACGAGCTTTCGATTTTCGTCTGGGCTGTTCAGCGCACCACCTATCTCAAGGCGTTTCGCTGGGGAAAGCCTCTTGCTGGGGAGCAAGATATTTTAAGATACCTGATCAAATCCATTCGGGAACAATTTCCCAATAATTATCCGGCTCCCCCCCAAGTTGATTTAACTCAACAGTCGATTTTTGCCGCCTTAGAGGAGCGATATCCTCTCACCGTCAAATATTTTCAAATGATGCCCAATGGGGAATATGACTTAAAACGGGTCTATTGGTGGGAGCAGCGTTGGCGAGAAAGTGTACAAAATCCTCAGCAGCCGAAGCAGGTGGTGTTTAGGAGGGAACAGGGAACAGGGAACAGGGAACAGGAAACAGGGGGCAGAGATGAAAAATATGACCTGATTTACTTGGGTGGTGCTTTGGGCGTGATTCATGCGGCGGTGATGGCGCGGTTGGGCTATCGGGTGCTGCTGATTGAGCGGTTGCCGTTTGGCAAGATGAACCGAGAATGGAATATTTCCCGTAGTGAATTTCAAAATCTGATTGATCTGGGTCTATTTACGCTGGTTGAGTTTGAAAGTGCGATCGCCCGCGAATATATCAATGGATTCCATAAGTTTTTTGATGCCAATAATCCACCCCAAGCAAAAGCTCCAGTCTTACATACACCGACAGTGCTGAACGTGGGATTAGATGCCGAAAAACTGCTGCGACTGTGTGGCACTAAGCTGCGGGAGCATGGCGGCGAGATTTGGGATGAAACAGAGTTTGTTAAAGCGGATGTGGGCACAGATCAAGTCACCGTACAGTGTCAGCATTTGCCGACTCAAACTGCCAAAGAAGTTAGCGGTCGGCTTCTGGTCGATGCCATGGGCACCGCTTCGCCAATCGCGTGGCAACTCAACGGCGGACGTACCTTTGATAGCGTCTGTCCGACAGTAGGCGCGGTGATTGCTAGCGGGTTTGAACCGGGCGTATGGGATCGGCACTATGGAGATGTGCTAAACAGTCATGGAGATATTTCGCGGGGGCGGCAGTTAATTTGGGAACTATTTCCCGCAGAAGGCGAAGAATTGACCGTTTATCTATTTCACTACCATCAGGTGAATCCAGTAAATCCTGGCTCTCTGTTGGAAATGTATGAAGACTTTTTTGCGATTTTGCCAGAATATCGCCGTTGCGACATGGAAAAACTGGTGTGGAAAAAACCCACGTTTGGCTATATTCCGGGGCATTTTAGCGTGGGCAGTCGCGATCGCACCGTGGCGTTTGATCGGCTGATTGCCATTGGTGATTCTGCTTCTCTGCAATCGCCCTTAGTGTTTACTGGGTTTGGTTCCCTCGTGCGAAATCTACCCCGCCTGACGCACTTGCTCGATACTGCCCTCAAACACGATTTATTGAGTGCCCATCACCTGAATCAAATTCGCGCCTTTCAGAGCAATGTAGCGGTGACCTGGCTATTTTCTAAAGGGATGATGGTGCCTACCGGAAAATTCATTGCGCCAGAACGAGTGAATGCGATGCTCAATACCTTCTTTGGCATTTTGGCAAATGAACCTCCCGCGATCGCTGAAGCCTTCATTAAAGACCGGGTAAGTTGGCTACAATTTAACCGAATGGCATTGACGGCTGCCTGGAAAAATCCGGCTTTGTTGCTCTGGATTTGGCAAATGGCAGGGGCAAAAGATCTACTGCGTTGGCTCGGCAGTTATTTAGATTTCACGCTGCAAGCATTTATTAGTGCGCTATTTGCCAGTTGGTTTCCTCATTGGATACGCCAAATTCAACCTGGGGTCGAGCTTAGGTTTCCCGCTTTGTGGCTGTGGTTATTAGCACGCAGCTATGGCATGACCGACGGCATGGGAAAACCTCAAGCAACAGGGAAAAAAGCCGGAGGATTTAGCGTAGAGCGCGATCGCCCTCTTGCGACCCCATCCCCCAATATTTCGCCCCTACCCGAATCAACAATGGACTGTGAAAGTCCCTAATATATCGCCTATCGGAAGGACGGTAAATCTACGGCTGACATGGATTTAAGCTTTTTAGCAGGACGAAAAGGATACAGAATTGGCGAAGGACAAGGGATAGACTTGTTCTCACTGGTGTGAGGTCGGCTCGGTAATGGCTCCAACGTTTCTTCAGGTGCAGCGCTCTTCTTCTCAAAGTGAGATAGATTTGCATTGACAGATTTAGGCTCAGGCTTGGGAGTATTCAAAGCTTCAGGCTGGGGCGCGTTGTTCGACTTTTTTTCAATATAAGCAAAGAAATCTAGCGAAAGAGGCTTTGCTGAAGGGCTATCGCCCTTATTAGGCTCCTTCACCGATTGAATGGGTTCCTGATCAGATTGCTCATTCCTCATCAACTCAGCCGCAGATTCAAATGGATTAGCTGGTACTGAAACTTGCTCCACTATTGGATTCGACAAGTCAGACGGTGAACTAGACTCGTCTACTAACAGATCCGGCTCAATCAATTTGGCTAAATCTGCCCATAAATTATCTTCGCGATCGCTCGATTGACTTGAAACCGAGGATTGCAATGGGGCTTCCCCAGAAGTTTTTTGAGGGACTACAGATTGTTTGGGGCGAGGTGGATGCAATAACGGCGGCAAAATATTCTTAGCGATCGGGCGCAGTTCCACAGCAGGAGTACCAATTGAATCAGCCTCACCTTCCTCCAAAAATGGGCTAAGGTCAAAAATCGCTTCTGACGGAACCAGTGTAACAGCTGCAGATTGAGGGGAAGAATCGACCTGTTTCGGAAAAATTAAACTCATATATTGAGACACATCATCAGAAGTAATAACTGCTGGTACAGTAGATGCCGCTTCTACGGATGACACCAAAACACCAGCAACTCCACCCTCTGATTGATTTGCTTCATTTATCCCCTCATTTATGATCATAGGCGCTTGCACGGGTGGCAGTTCCACCTCTTGAATTGGAGTCATTTCCACCTCTGCGGTTGATTGCTGATCGGTGGGGAGTAGCTTTGCAAGCAAATTGGGTAAAACAGTTCCGTTACTACGACAATTTGCGTATCCTGGTGTTCCTGCGGGTGCTACCTGCGACCAGGGTTGCACAGACTGAACTTTCGGGGTAAACGGAGTGACATCGACAGCGCTGGGTGAAATTACATCAGACTGAGCGATCGCCCCTCCCTGCATCGATCCCATCTCCAAGCTTTTTTCTAAGGCAGCTTTAAACTGGAGTGCTTGGCGTTGTTGGCGGTGTAACCGCATCCGCAAATCCCGACAAACATTTTCTGCCTGTAAGACCAGTTGCACTTGCTCGTTATATCGCTGCTGAGTGATAGCACAATCCCTTTCTAGGTGGGCAATACGTTCCTGCCCGCTTTCCAACTGTTCACTCAGCGTTTCGACTAAAATCTGCTGGCGATGCCCCATCTTCTGAGACAAATCTAATTCCTGAGAAAGTTGGCTAATTTGCTGATGAATAGCCGCCAACTCCTGAGAACTCAGCGATGACTGAGCCGCAATTTCCGTAAGAGATTCACTTTGCGAAATAGCTGCTTCAGCTTCCTTACAGTAAAAGCGAGTGACTTCTAGCTGTAGTTCCACCTGCGCCTGGGTCAGATCACGCTCTAGCTGACTCACTTGAACCCGAAACGCTGAATTTTCTTGCCGTAATTGAGCAACCAGGTTTCTTAAGTCTGATCGAGGATCTTCCGTATCTAAAGCTTTGGACTGAGTAAGCTCACTCTTAGAAAACGCTGGATGAGATAGCTGAGTCAAACTGATTGCATCAGGAAATTCTACTGGCTGCCAATCAGCGATTCCTAGAGGGTGCGTTTCATGCATCGCTCCTTGCAAAGACTCGCCAGAAGCAACCTTGTTACTCTGCTGGGAAGTAAGCTCTTCCTGCTTAACAGGTGTCCCTTGCGGCTGGTTGGCTTCGGGTAATCTTGAATTTGGATCGTGGTCTGAACTCACCGCTTCACTCATAGCTCTGAATCCTGAAGGATAGGAAATTTAGATAAATCAATCAGCGCGATGCTAATGATATATTCGCTTTAGCAATTTGCGCTCAATTCAAGGTTACCTATCGCTAAAAACTTCTGAATAATATTCAAAGCTTCTGGATAATAACCTTGCAATGCTAAATCTCCCCACTGTAGTACCATACAAAATCTATATTTGGCAGATTGTTAAGCAAGAATACAAAAAGAGTTGGGAGTACAGAGTTTTTTAGGATAACAGCCAGTCAGCAATTAGTTATTCGGGTCGTAAGTCTTGGCTGATTTGCAGCAGAGCTTGATCCAGTGGACTATTGACATCTATCAGTTCGCTGATTTGCTCCAATCGAATCCATTGGTAGTTGGAATCATATTCGTTGCTGGTTAACTGAAGTAACTGGGTTTCTGGCTCACTCAATGTGACTTGGTAGGTTAAGTTGACGCTGTGTGAACCGTGATGAATTGGAGGCTGTTCGCGAAAGGCAAAAGAGGTCGAATATACGCCAATGTATTGAAATCGTTCGGCCGTGAGGTGATGGAGTTGAGCTTCTTCGGATGCTTTTCGTTGAGCAGATTCTATGGGAGTTTCGCCAGCCACCATTCGTCCCCCAATAATCCACCAGGATTTGCGCGGGTAGTGAGTGCGTTTTGCTAGCAATAGGCGATCGCCATACAGGAAAGCAATATCCACACAGGTAAAAACAAGATGATCTAAAGCATTGCTATAGGCGACTTCTGGCATCAAATCTTGATGAGTTTTTGGATTAATTCGCCCTGGCTCTGCAAAATGAGGGACGCGAGCTAGGGAATGCAGTGGGTTTAGCAGCGGAAAGCTCCTTTACGGGTTAAGAACAAAAACGAGCAAGTTCAGCGATCGCGTCAGCTAGCGAAAACAATAGCAGTTTGGCTCGATTCTATCCAGTGTTCATAGTTACGAATTCGCCAATCAAACGTCCCCTATTGATTCTTGCTCTCTTTTTACGCTTTAGCAGTAAAACTTTACACACACTTCTACCCAGATTTCTGGTAAGCACGTCTCCCCCTTTTGATAGACTTATACATTGAAGTGGATGTGCAAAACCGCGCAAAATCAGCAGTTTGGAGGGCTTACGCAGTGGAAAATACACTCGGTTTAGAGATTATTGAAGTCGTTGAGCAGGCTGCGATCGCCTCTGCCCGGTTGATGGGGAAGGGAGATAAGAACGAAGCAGACCGAGTGGCAGTCGAAGCCATGCGGGAACGGATGAATAAAATTTACATGCGGGGTCGCATTGTAATTGGGGAAGGAGAACGGGATGATGCCCCCATGCTCTACATTGGCGAAGAAGTGGGCGTTTGTTCGCAACCTGATGCCAAAACGTTTTGCAATCCAGACGAACTCGTCGAAATTGACATTGCGGTAGATCCTTGCGAAGGCACTAATCTCTGTGCCTATGGGCAACCTGGCTCTATGGCAGTATTGGCAATTTCTGAAAAAGGTGGACTGTTTGCAGCACCCGATTTCTATATGAGAAAACTGGCGGCTCCTCCAGCAGCCAAAGGGCATGTCGATATATCCAAATCTGCGACTGAAAATCTGAAGATCCTGGCAGAATGTCTGGATCGTGCCATTGATGAGCTTGTGGTGGTGGTGATGAAGCGCGATCGCCACACTGACTTGATCAAAGAGATCCGAGAAGCCGGCGCACGAGTACAACTGATCAGCGATGGCGACGTGGGTGCTGCGATCAACTGTGGCTTTTCTGGAACTAATATTCATGCCCTCATGGGAATTGGTGCCGCACCGGAAGGAGTCATTTCTGCTGCTGCCATGCGCTGCTTAGGCGGTCACTTCCAAGGACAACTGATTTACGATCCCGCTGTCGTCAAAACTGGGCTGATTGGGGAAAGCAAGGAAGCGAACATTGCTCGATTGAATGAAATGGGCATTACCGATCCAGATAAAATCTATGACGCAGATGAACTTGCATCTGGTAAAGATGTGCTGTTTGCTGGAACCGGGATTACATCGGGCAACCTGATCAAAGGCGTAAGCTTTTTCAAAGGTGGGGCACGTAGCCAAACTTTGGTAATCTCCAGCCAATCTAAAACGGCTCGATTTGTGGATACTATTCATATGTTTGAGCAACCTAAAGTGATTCAATTGCACTAGAAAGTAGAGCCAATCAACCGTTAGCCGATCGCAAAATTAACGCTAAAGCTAACGGTTGATTGGCTGATCCCCTCATCAAAAAAGCGGTTTAATAAATAAGACATTAATTAAGACATATGAACATCGTTGTTGTGGGTTTGAGTCACAAAACTGCCCCGGTCGAAGTTCGAGAAAAGCTGAGTATCCCAGAAACTAGCTGCGATAAGGCGATCGCTCAACTGTGCAGCTATCCTCATCTTGAAGAAGTTGCCATTCTCAGCACCTGCAATCGTCTGGAAATTTATGTGGTCGTTAACGAAACTGAGAACGGCATCCGGGAGATTACTCAGTTTTTGAGTGACCATAGCAAGCTACCAATCGCCTACTTGCGCCCCTATCTATTTATTTTGCTCCATCAAGATGCAGTCATGCACTTAATGCGCGTGTCCGCCGGGTTAGACAGCTTGGTCTTAGGCGAAGGGCAAATTTTGGCTCAAGTAAAGCAGTGCCATAAACTCGGTCAAGAACATAAAGGAGTTGGACGCACCCTAAACCAGCTTTTCAAACAATCTCTGACTGCCGGAAAGCGGGTTCGCACCGAAACAAGCATTGGTACAGGAGCCGTTTCTATTAGTTCAGCCGCTGTGGAAATGGCGCAAACGAAGGTACAGAACTTAGCTGCCTGTCGCGTTACGATTTTGGGAGCCGGTAAGATGGCGCGCTTGTTGGTGCAGCATTTGCTAGCCAAGGGAGCAGGCAACATCACAATTTTGAACCGCTCCATGGAACGGGCAAAAGACCTAGCGAAGGACTTTCCCGAAGCAGCACTTCAGTTGCATCCCATTTCGGACTTAGCCCAACTGTTGCCCCACGCCGATCTGGTGTTCACTAGCACTGCTTCTACTGAACCAATTCTCGATCGCGCCAAACTAGAAGCCATGCTCGATCCAGTGCAGCCGTTAATGGTGTTTGATATTGCCGTGCCGCGTAATGTGCATTCTGACGTGAATGAGTTGCCCCATGTGCAAGCATTCAATGTCGATGACCTGAAAGCAGTCGTGGCTCAGAACCATGAAGCCCGTCGGCGAATGGCAATGGAAGCAGAAGTGCTGTTGGATGAGGAAGTGGAGACTTTTGCAACTTGGTGGCGATCGCTGGATACGGTTTCGACTATCAGCAGCCTGCGTGACAAGATAGAAACCATTCGGACGCAAGAGTTAGAAAAAGCCCTGTCTCGTCTAGGCACAGAGTTTGGTGGAAAGCAGCAGGAAGTAATTGAAGCGCTGACTCGTGGCATCGTCAACAAAATTTTGCATGATCCCATGGTGCAACTCCGTGCCCAACAGGATATTGAAGCCAGACAGCAGGCAATGCAAACGCTGAGCGTTTTGTTCAATTTAGAGAAAACTGGTAAGAAGCAGTTTAGCTAATTACAGTAATCATTTAAGTACTCAAATGGGCAAGAGACGTGAGCGATCGCGTCTTTTGTCGTTTAATTTCCTGCAAAAGGCTGCAATGCAGCATGAAAACGAAAATGAATATTCGTAACGTTCAACCGATTGACTATCAACCCATCATCAGCGTTCTAGACGAATGGTGGGGAGGGCGGCAAATGAGCAACATGCTTCCCAAACTTTTTTTCATCCATTTCTGCAAGACAAGCTTTATTGCAGAAATCAACAGTCAAGTCATTGGCTTTCTGATTGGTTTTGTCTCTCAAACCTATCCAGAAGAAGCCTACATCCACTTTGTAGGAATTGATCCAGATTTTAGGAAACAGCGTATAGGCAGCACCTTGTACAATCAATTTTTTCAAACCACTGAAAAACTGGGGTGTGTCCGCATTCGGTGCGTCACGTCCCCAACCAATCAGGATTCAATTGCCTACCATTTACATATGGGATTTGAAGCTGAACCTAGCGCAACTCAAGCAGACGGCATACCATATCACATGAACTACGATGGTGCAGGACAGCATCGTGTTTGCTTCGTTAAGCATTTAATTCGTTAAGCATTTAAATATACACATACCTAACCAGCCGCAGGTATAGAGATTTGAAAAACACGGATGCTAAATTCAAAGTGACCTGTTGTTTATTTAGGGCATTCAATGACAGAAGTTGTGCTGTACATTGCCACAAGCCTTGATGGTTACATTGCCCGGAGCAACGGCAGTGTAGACTGGCTACCTCCTGGCGGAGCAGGCGAGGACTTTGGCTACGCTGACTTTTATGAATCAGTGGATGTGCTGGCAATGGGACGCACTACTTACGAGCAAGTTTTGAGCTTTGGCGAATGGGTATATCCCGGTAAACCGTCCTATATATTTACCCGGCAGTCGCTCACCAGCGATCGCCCTGATGTTTTTTTCACCTCAGTCCTTCCCGATCAATTCGTACAGGAAATGACATCACAAGGATTTCAGCGTATTTGGCTTGTGGGAGGAGCCGCCCTCGTTGCAACCTTCATAAAACTTGGACTAATCGATCAATACATCCTCTCCATCATGCCCGTCATTTTAGGAAATGGAATTCCTTTGTTCTCATCTCCAAACCCAGAAACTGCTCTGCAATTAACAGATGTGCAACAATACCGATCGAGTGGAGTAGTGCAGCTAACCTACGAAAGCAAAAAGGGCAACCTCAAATGAGGTTACCCCGAATACAAAGTGATTTATGACAGAACTAGCGATCTGTAAACTGACTTGCAGTTAGGCGATCGTTGCCATTTTGACATCACTGGTTGCTAAAAGTTCTTGCAACTCGTCAGAATCGACCGTTTCTTTTTCAATCAACAGGTTTGCCAGATCGTCCAATACATGGCGATTGCCGGAAAGCACCGATTTAGCACGACGATACGCTTGATCCACCAAGTTACGCACTTCATCATCAATCGTGGCAGCAGTTTCTTCAGAGAAATCCCGTTCAGCCGCAATATCGCGTCCCAGGAACATATTGCCCTGCTGACGACCCAATGCTACAGGACCCAGGCGATCGCTCATCCCAAACCGCGTCACCATTTGACGGGCAACCCGCGCCACTTGCTGCAAGTCATTGGAAGCGCCTGTGGTCACTTCTTCCTCACCAAAGATTAGTTCTTCAGCAATCCGACCACCCAAGGCAACCGCCATCTGATTTTGCAGATAGGAGCGAGAATATAACCCCGAATCCATCCGGTCTTCGCTGGGTGTGAACCAGGTTAAACCGCCAGCCCGACCGCGAGGAATGATGCTAATTTTTTGAACGGGATCATAATCAGGCATCAACGCGCCCACTAAAGCATGACCCGCTTCGTGATACGCCACTAAAGTTTTGCGCTTTTCGCTCATGACGCGATCTTTCTTTTCAGGACCCGCTAAGACGCGATCGATCGCATCATTTACTTCATCCATCGAAATTTCGGTCAGGTTGCGCCGCGCTGCCAAAATTGCCGCTTCGTTCAACAAGTTAGACAAATCTGCACCCGTAAAGCCCGGTGTGCGACGAGCGATCTTGTCTAGATCCACATCATTCGACAAGGTTTTGCCCCGCGCATGAACCCGCAAGATCTCCGCACGTCCAGCAAAATCGGGGCGATCGACCACGACTTGACGATCAAAGCGACCGGGACGCAATAGCGCCGAGTCCAAAACGTCAGGTCGGTTGGTTGCGGCAATGATAATGATGCCAGTATTGCCTTCAAACCCATCCATTTCGGTGAGCAATTGGTTTAGGGTTTGCTCCCGTTCATCATTGCCACCGCCCAAACCTGCGCCCCGTTGGCGACCAACAGCATCGATTTCATCAATAAATACGATGCAGGGTGCGTTTGCTTTGGCTTGTTCAAACAAATCTCGAACGCGGGATGCGCCCACCCCGACAAACATTTCCACAAACTCGGAACCAGAGATAGAAAAGAAGGGAACGCCTGCTTCTCCGGCAACTGCACGAGCTAAGAGAGTTTTACCTGTTCCAGGAGGTCCTACCAGCAAAACACCTTTGGGAATCTTGGCACCGATCGCCGTAAAGCGATCGGCATTCTTGAGGAAGTCTACGACTTCATTTAGCTCTAGTTTTGCCTGGTCAATGCCAGCCACATCGCCGAACGTAACCTGGGTTTGAGGCTCCATTTGCACTCGCGCTTTGGATTTACCAAAGTTCATGGCTTGGCTACCCGGACCACTTTGGGCACGACGCAACAAAAAGAATAGACCTACCAGCAGCAAAACTGGGAAGAACAGACTGCTGAGTGCTTTAAACCAGAAATCGCCTCCTTCCGCTTGAGGCATCACGGCGATGTCTACCCCATTTTTCGTCAAAATATCAATCAAGTCAGGATCGCTAGGCAAGTTGACTGTTACGTCAGTCGTGCCAGCGCGGAAGCGCGCATAGGAGCGATCGCCACTGATCCGAACCTTGCCTATTTTGGTGTTTTCAGTTTCGCCAGGTCGCGGTTTTCCTGCTTCAACCTGCTGCACGAATTCACTGTAAGGCATCGTGTCTCGTCCACCTTGGGGTTGACGACCATCAAAAAAGGCGGTTGCTAAGGAAATGACAACGATCGCCAATAAAGCATATAAACCAACGTTTCTCCACCGCTTATTCACCGGGGTGTATCCTCCTATTATCAGAGTTCGGAGCCAATTTTTATCGTACTGTGTTAACTAATATTAACGTATCTGAGAAGACACAGAACGGAATTCTCAGAAACCAACTTGGCAAAAACCGTAATTTAGCCATTTGTTTGGGTTGAGCCTTCATCCTAGCGATTCGCCTTTGCAAAGTGCAGGTTCTTACGGGTAATAGAAAGAAGTCATTGCTAAATGGGATGACTAAAAAAAGGCGATCGCTTTCTCCCTTCCTCCCTCTCACCTATGTCCTTTTGTGGCGAAGTTCTCATTACAATTTTGAATAATTGGGCTGACCTGGAGATTGCCCGCGATCAACATTGGTATCGGATTCCGGTTGACCAAGTGACAAAGCTAAAACAGCGAGAATGCTGGCAACCGAAATGGCTAGCGTTCTATCAAACGAAAGTGTTTGGCGCTGAGGCGCACACGATTCGCTACTATGCTGAAGTGACTGCCATCCATGAAGTTTACCGCTGGGAATTGTTTCCTGAAGAACCCCGAACTATTAAAAGTGAAAAGCGCTACTGCAAACTAGAGTTATCCTCTTTGCAGCAATTAAGCAAACCCGTTATTAGTAAGCGATTACGCCGAATTACCTTTATTCCCACAACTTGGGAAAAGTTTACTCTGGCAAAAGAGATCAGTGAATTGTGAGCCGTGTCGGTGCTGATAACACTTCCTATGCAAGTAACCCGCTGATGCCAGACTGCAAGAACAACAGACCGAAAACAAGCGAGACTGTGATGGTGATTGGTCGGTTATTTGTCGTCAACCAAGTTGAAAGTTTAAGAAGGATGGCTTGTGAGCGGTCGGGAATAAGAATACGCACCAAGATTGGCAAGATCAGCAAGGTTTCAGCCAGCAAAATGAAGAGTAGGTAGGCGATCGCGCTGGTGGTTTGCCCCAGTTGTGCGGCGGCGATCGTAGCCAGGGCGCTGAGGGTGAAAACCCATAGCTTGGCGGCGACTAATGGTAAGCCAAGTCCAAGTCCAAGCGCTTTAAGCGGCGTTAAACTGTCAATTCTGGTTAACCACTTAGGAGGCGGATCATCTGGATCGTCCTCCTTACTCCATTTTTTGTAGGCGGCGATGAGTAAGAGAATGCCGAGTACTAGAAGCAATGTTGAAATGATTGGACTCTTACCGCTACTGCCGTCAGCAAATGCGGTGGATCTGGACACAATAAAGCCAAACAGTAAGCCTTGCAACAACCGGGTGATGGTCATCCCAGAGACATAGGCGATCGCTTTCAAAAGTCCTTGTTGAGGGCTTTTCAGAAGCAACAAGCCAACAATGATTTGCAGCGGCACGACCGCGCTGCCGATGATATATGGGAGGAGCGAAATGAGCAGAGTTCCCATAAAACATTTTCCAGCTAATGAATAGGAATTTGCAGAGCTTCAATCTTTGTCAGCCTCACTATATTATCCTCAACGTATAATAAAGCGCTAGACGTGAGTCAGGGCAGGTTTGGGCGATCGCGCCAGTATTTGCTTCAGAACCATTGCAGTCCAATCAATGTCTGCTTCGGTGGTGTCATGTCCCAAAGTGAGGCGAATGCCTGATTTGGCGACGCGATCGCTGTAGCCCATTGCCTGCAAAATCGGGCTAGGGGTAACTTTGCCACTGCGACAGGCGGCTCCAGCGCTGATGCCAATTCCGGCTAAGTTCATTTGGCGCACCAAGGCTTTACCCGTAAGACTGTCACTATCAGCAGGATCGAGACAAAAGCTGACGTGGTGCGGCAAGCGATGTAGGCGATCGCCCGTGGGCATCAATCTGGGCACATCGGCAAGCTGGTCAAATAAGCGATCGCGTAGATGCAGTAAGCGAGGTGTTTCAGTCTCCAGTTCAGCAGCAGCCAGTCCAGCGGCAATTCCAAAGCCTGCGATCGTTGCCACTGCCTGAGTGCCTGAGCGTAATCGAGATTCCTGTCCGCCTCCTGCCAGCAAAGGCAGCAGCGTTACCCCCGGACGAACGTATAGCGCTCCTGCTCCTTGCGATCCGTAGAGCTTGTGGCTAGATAGTGACAATAAATCCACAGGCAGCTTTTGCACATCAATCGGCAAGCGTCCAGCAACTTGTACCGCATCGGTGTGAAAGAGAGAACCGTGACGATGGGTGATTTCTGCCAGTTTGGAAATGGGTTGCAGCGTGCCCACTTCACTTTGACCGTAAATAATTGATACCAGAACTGTATTTGGACGTAAAGCAGCTTGCAAATCGAGGGGGTTGACTCGTGCTTGACGATCAACGGTCAGCCGGGTCACTTGCCAGCCTTGTTGTTCTAGTAAACGGGCGGGTTCGGCGATCGCGGAATGCTCTACGCTAGAGATGATTAGGTGCTGGGGTGTCTCATAGTGCCGAGCAATTCCCATTATTGCCAGGTTGTCGGCTTCGGTGCCGCCAGAGGTAAACACAATCGACTCTGGGGGCGCATTGATTAACCGAGCAACCTGCACACGGGCACGTTCCAAGGCGATCGCCGATCGCTGTCCCCAAGCGTGCAGGCTAGATGGGTTACCCCATTCTTCCGCCAAAACCCGCTGCATTGTGGCGATCGCCTCTGGGCGAGGGGGCGTAGTAGCACTGTAATCCAAGTAAATTTGCATGGGAAAAATCAAGAACGATCGCAGACTCTTACTAGCTTATGCCTTCTCCAGTTCGCCCGGTTCAAGAATCCGCTGGAACAAATAGCCTGTGCCCCGTGCCGTCAAAATTAGTTCTGGATTGCTAGGATCATCTTCTAACTTAGCGCGCAGTCGAGAAATGTGAACGTCAACCACACGAGTATCCACATGGCGCTCTGGCGTATAGCCCCACACTTCTTGCAAAATCTCAGAGCGAGAGAAAGCTTCTCCAGAACGGCTAACCAGCAATTCCAGCAAGCTAAATTCCATCCCCGTTAAGCGAATTCGTTCATCACCTTTATAAACTTGGCGCTTATTGGTATCAATCCGAATGCTGTTGATATGAATCACACCTGAGCTAGGAATGCCAGAACTGCCCGTTTTTTCAACACGACGCAAAACCGAGCGAATCCGAGCTTCCAGTTCTTTCGGAGAAAAAGGCTTAACGACATAATCATCTGCGCCCAGTTCTAAACCTGTGATGCGATCGGCAACATCCCCTAGTGCCGTCAACATAATGATCGGCACATCCGATTCTTTGCGTAATTCTTGACAAACCCCATATCCATCAAGCTTAGGCATCATCACATCTAGCACAACCAAATCAGGAGCAGCATTCCGAAAAGTGTCCAGTGCTTCTTCCCCATCTGCTGCCGTCACTACGTCGTATCCAATCATTGAGAGGCGCGTTTCAAGAATGCGGCGAATGCTGGCTTCATCGTCCACAACCAGTATTTTTTCTTTATGGTTTTCCAACTTCCGCTCCTTAAGTCGAGTTTCTAATCATTAATTTTCGTACCCTATCATTAAGATAGTACTTCATAGATAAACATTGAAATCCTCAAAGATTCCTGCCTGGTTACATTTCAGTGTTTTTTAACAATTTCTTACGAATAGGTCTGTTCATAAACAAAGCTATTTTATACCGTATAAAAACAATGGCTAAATCGCGATCGCTGTATGTTTGCAATCAATGTGGGGCTGAGTTTTCTCAATATTTTGGCAAGTGTTTAGCCTGTGAAAGCTGGAACTCTCTGCAAGAACAACTGGTTTCGGCAGCGAATTCGTCTACTCGGCACAGTGACAGCACCAACCGCACCACAGGTCGCAAACGCACCGCCGCCCAAACTACCGCTCAACCCAAAGCATCCCTCACCCTTGCTCAAATCTCTGATCATCCCCAAGCGCGTCTTGCCTCTGGCTACATTGAACTCGATCGCGTCCTTGGTGGCGGTATTGTTCCCGGCTCTCTGGTGCTGATTGGCGGTGACCCTGGCATTGGCAAATCCACACTTCTGCTTCAAACTGCCAACCAACTAGCGCAACATTACCGCGTCTTGTATGTCTGTGCGGAAGAGTCAGGACAGCAGGTAAAACTACGAGCAATGCGGCTAGGAGAGAATGGGGCGGAGAGGCAAGGGGCGAGGGGCAAGGAGCAAGAAGAGCAACTCCGAACCTCAAACTCCGTTCGCGCAGCGTCTCCAAAGGAGTTACCTCTGATTCCTTCTGATTCCTCCCTTTACCTATTGCCTGAAACTGACCTAGACACGATTTTGGAAGAATTAGAGTCGCTTCAACCCCAAGTCGCGGTGATTGATAGTATTCAGGCGTTACATTTCAATGCCTTAACGTCGGCTTCGGGTTCGGTGGCGCAGGTGCGGGAATGTACTTCCATGCTGATGCAGTTTGCCAAACGCCAGAACATTTCTTTGTTTATTGTGGGTCATGTCACCAAAGAAGGCGCGATCGCCGGTCCTAAAGTGCTAGAACATTTGGTCGATACGGTGCTGTATTTTGAAGGCGATCGCTTTGCGAGTCATCGATTGCTGCGATCGGTCAAAAACCGATTTGGGCCAACTCACGAAATCGGTGTATTTGAAATGGTGGATCAGGGCTTGCAGGAGGTGCTAAATCCCTCAGAATTATTTTTGGGCAACCGGGATGAGGTTTCGCCAGGAAGTGCCACAATTGTAGCTTGTGAGGGCACCCGCCCAATTGTAGTGGAACTGCAAGCGTTGGTTAGCCCCACGAGTTACAGTTCGCCCCGCCGCTCCACCACGGGAATTGAATATAATCGGCTGCTGCAAATTTTGGCAGTGCTAGAAAAACGAGTAGGCATTCCATTATCCAAGTTGGATGCCTATGTTGCCTCATCCGGTGGGCTAAGCGTGAGTGAACCCGCTGCGGATCTGGGTGTGGCGGTTGCTGTAGTTGCAAGTTTTCGCGATCGCCTAGTCGATCCGCGCCTAGTCTTGATTGGCGAAGTCGGCTTAGGGGGACAGGTGCGTCCTGTCTCGCAAATGGAACTGCGGCTAAAGGAAGCTGCCAAACTGGGTTTCAAGCAGGCGATTATTCCGAAAGGTCAAGCTTTATCGCTTCCGGGTTTTGAGGTGATAGAAGTGGCGCGAGTGGTGGATGCGATCGCCACTGCCTTAGGCGGACGACCTGAGATCGCGGAAGAATTCGATTAATCTAGAGTCGGCAACTATTCACCGCTTGTTTACGTCTTGCCGCCTGTAATTTTGTCTGCGCTCACTGTTTTGGAGAATTGTCATGCTGAGGAGTCTACAGATTGGGTTGGGCGCGATCGCTGCATTAAGCAGTGTCCTGATCATCACTTCACTCCACGCCCAATCTACTGCCCAATCTAAATTTAAGGGCAACCTAACCGTTGAAATTGGCGGACTACAAAACCAAAAAGGTCTCCTTTGTATTCGGCTTTTCACTGAAAGCAAAGGCTTCCCCGAAGGTGACGGAAAATCCACAAAGCGCGAGTGCGTCAAGATTACAGAGGAACCGATACGGTTTTCCTTCAAAAATCTGGCGGCAGGCAGCTATGCAGTGGCAGCATTTCACGACGCGAATGGAGATCGCAAACTCAACCGCAACGCCGCTGGAATGCCCACCGAAGGCTACGGCTTTTCCAATAATCCAGCCGTGAAAACGGGACCACCAAAGTTTGGTCAGGCTGTTTTCTTAGTAGCGGGTCCTAGCACCGGAGTCAAGATTCAAATGAAGTATGGCACTTAAGCAGGCGAAACGACATGGGTTTTGCCGCTGCTGTAAATCTCACTCTTGCCCTTGCAGCGTTCTCCAGCAAAATCTTTAAACTGCAAGCCAGGTGCAAGTAAATTAGCGGCACACCGCATGATCTATTAAATTTAACATCTCGGTAGCCTCTACACGCTATAATGCTTTTCAATAGAGGCTGTTGCGGACTGGGATTGCCTGGGGAACCGCTTCATACGCCAGTGTTAATACTGGGAGCAGCTTGCTTCACTAAGCTTTCTACTAAGAAACAAGACCTTGATACCCTAATGAATATGGGCTTTCCAGTCTTGGATATAGTTGTTTGGCTCAGTTATTCTATGTTGGGGCTAGCTGTTTTTAGGCTCTTCACCTAGCTGGATGAGAGTTTTTTTTGCTGCATCTGCAAGCCCCATAGCTTCTATCGCTTTCAAAAATTGTTTTTAACCCGATGGGTGGTTCATAAGCAGGACGCTTGCCACTCAATGCGATCGCTGAATCTTGAGGAAACTGAATGCCGAAACAAATCATTATCGCGGAACAGCACCGCATCGCTGCTGTTTTTTCAGAAGATCAAATTCAAGAATTGATTGTTGCCACTGGAACTCACCAAGTCAGTGATGTTTATTTAGGCGTTGTTGAAAATGTATTGCCAGGGATAGATGCAGCATTTGTCAATATTGGAGACTCCGACCGCAATGGCTTCATTCATGTTACTGATTTAGGACCTTTAAAGCTGCAACGAGCCGCCGGATCAATTACCGAACTGCTACGCCCTCAGCAAAAAGTGCTAGTGCAGGTAATGAAGGAGCCGACTGGTAACAAAGGACCTCGGTTGACGGGAAATATTTCTTTCCCGGGGCGATATCTGGTCTTGATGCCCCATGGAAAAGGGGTGAACCTGTCCCGCCGGATTCGGGTTGAGAACGAACGCAACCGCTTGAGAGCATTAGCCATTTTAATCAAGCCTGCTGGCATGGGTTTGGTCGTGCGAACTGAAGCGGAAGGGGTTCCCGAAGAAGCCATCATCGAAGATTTGGAAGCATTGCAAGAGCAATGGGAAACCATTTGCCGGGAAGCCGCTTCAACCCGTGCGCCAGCCCTGCTCAATCGGGACGATGACTTTATTCAGCGCGTGTTACGAGATGTATACAGTGGCGATGTGAATCGGATCGTGGCAGATTCACACACAGGATTGAGACGGATAAAACAGCATTTGACAACGTGGGGCGGTGGGAAATTACCTCAAGGCGTTTTAATTGATCACCACCGCGATCGCGTCTCAGTATTAGAATATTTCCGCATCAATGCTGCCATCCGAGAAGCACTCAAGCCCAGAGTTGATCTGCCTTCTGGTGGTTACATTATCATTGAGCGCACCGAAGCTTTAACGGTTGTTGACGTAAACTCTGGCTCCTTTACTCGGTCTGCAACGGCACGAGAAACCGTCTTGTGGACTAATTGTGAAGCTGCGACTGAGATTGCTCGTCAACTTCGGCTACGAAATATTGCTGGGGTGATTATTGTCGATTTCATTGATATGGAATCTCGCCGCGATCAGTTGCAAGTCCTAGAACACTTTAATAAAGCCCTGCGATCGGATAAAGCCCGTCCTCAAATTGCTCAACTAACGGAATTAGGGTTGATTGAGCTAACCCGGAAGCGGCAAGGTAAAAACATTTACGAACTCTTTGGACGCGCTTGCCCAACCTGTGGTGGCACGGGGCAAATCGTACATTTACCTGGTGAACTCGATCATACCGATGAAGAAGTTGCTGAAGGTTCTACGGTCACTCCCATTCGGGAATATCGTTCAGACCGTGGAGTCACTCGTGGACGAGAGTTACCCAGCCGTGAGTTGCCTGATATTTCTCTCCCTGCGGAGTTTCCTTGGGAAGAGCGAGAGGATGAAGAACCAGACGATTTACAAGAGATGCTTAGCCATCCCAATTATCAAGAAGTTGGCGGGAATAATCGTCGCCGTCGCCGTCGCCGCACGGGTGAAGAACCTCCAACAACCAGCCGCGATCGCGGTCGGGGTGCTGCTTGGAATGAAAGCCGAGTCCCCAGTAGGCTCCCTAATAATGGCTTAGATGATCTCAGCGCGCCAGATGGAGAGATTAAAGGAGAAGAGAGTGTTGAAAGCAAACCTAGAGATCGGGAAGTGCCTCGTGGACGGCGTGAACCTCGCGAAGGAACTGCTATCCGGAATCGCACTCGTCCAGATAGCGCTCGTCCCGACAATGGATTAGATCAAGGAGACATAGCGGAAGAAAAAGAGGCAGTAATCGCAACTGAAGTGGAGGAGAAGCGGGGGCGCTCTCGGCGTGAGAGTAAACCGATGGAACCCCAAGAGATGGTGATGGTTGAGATGACTCCTGAAGAACAAGAAGTTTACGCTTGGATGGGTGTCTCTCCGCTGGTGTTATCTCAACAGACTGTGAAAAATCCTAAGTCAGCCCTTATTTCAGTCGTTTTACCAGGACAAGCGCCCCCCGTTCCATTCGCAATCGATGCATTAGAAGTATCCTCAGCATCGGTGAATCCAGTGGAGCCAGTAATATCTGAAGAATCTAACTATTTGCAGCCTGTAGAGGAAAAAGAGGTGGCTACGATCGCGCCTCCTATCAAAATTGTTCCGAAGCTGCCAAAAGTTATCATTGAACCTATGGAACCCGAACCACAATCTGAACCTGAACCCGATAACGGAATTGTTCGTCGCCGTCGCCGTCGATCTTCCGCCAGCACCACTGATTAATTGAGCAGTCATGGGACGTAGGAAAACACCCACTACTGAGCAACTTGAATTTTCTGGGCTAAGTAATTGGGATTCTAGCCTAATCATTGCAGGCGTAGACGAGGTGGGGCGTGGGGCATTATTTGGTCCAGTGGTTGCGGCAGCCGTGATCTTACCGGATAGCGCTTTGGCTGATTTAGCGATCGCTGGAGTCACTGATAGCAAACTTTTGTCTGCATCACAACGTCAACAGCTTGCAATTCAAATTTGTTCTCTTGCAGTTGCTTACAACATTAGCTATGCTTCAGTGCGAGAAATTGATCGGTTGAATATCTTGCAAGCCTCTCTATTAGCCATGAAGCGGGCGATCTTGAAGCTCTCTGTTCAGCCAGATTTTTGTCTGATTGATGGAAATCAACGCATACCCGAATTATCGATTCTCCAAGAAACGGTAGTGAAAGGAGATCAAAAATCCATCGTTATCGGGGCAGCCAGTATTCTTGCTAAGGTGTGGCGAGACGAACTGCTGACTCGGATGGCACTCCGCTACCCGCAATATGGTTTTGCAATGAACAAGGGCTATGGCACCTCTGCTCATCTGCAAGCAATTCGTCAATCCGGCATCACGCCTTATCACCGTAAATCTTTTAGTCCTTGTCGCCTAGTGCTTTTAGAAAATAGCTCGAATTGTTTAGATTCAGAATTAAAAGCTAGCTTAAAAACTACTCGCCGGTAATGTTATGGGCTGATTCAAAGTTCTATCCTCAATTTGCGCGATCGCCCAAGTTTGATAGTCTGACAATAGTTGATAGACTAGCCGCTGTTTAATTGTCAGTAGAACACTCTTCAACAGCCCATTTCCGGTTGTTTCCAAAATAGATTTAGGAGTCAACCACAGAGGCGGCGGCAACTCTACCAATACCTCTAAATCAGCCGTTCCCTTTAATCGAGTTGTTTGTTGGTCATCAACAACCTGCAAGTGACCCGTCAAATTTAATGAAAATCGCTGATTAATATATTCAATCCCTCGAATGTCGCACCGTACTGACTGCAACCGAACAACGCCATCCGGTTCTGTCCAAACTCGCATATCAACCGTTGGCTGCAAGCTGAGCATCATGAATTTGAGTGGGCGCATTTTCAGCCGAAATAGGTCATTACCCAAAATTTCAATTTGGCTAGAGCCTGCCAAAGCATTAATTAAGCGTTGAGGCTGGCGCAAATAGTGCTGAATAGGTATGGGCTGTTGAACTACAGGAAGATTTATCGATTGAGAAGCTAAAAACTGAATATCCATTTGCAGCGCAACTGAAAAGAGAAGGATAAAATGTAACGAATTAATACTTAATGTAAGTAGTTAAGAAGTCAATGTGTTCAATCTTTTGAGATAGATCCACTATACAACTCAAGTATATTCCCCATTGCCACTTAAAATAGAAACCTGCTTAAAGTAACTTGATGTGGCATCAGTGTTGAAAAAGCTTTTCGAGCCATCGCTTAAAAAATAGAAATTATTTAGTTCAAAAATCCTTTTGCATTTGCAATATTTAAGGCTTAATTAGATGAAGGGCTGTAACAATACTGAGAATCTGCCCCCTTATCAGAGAGTAAGATTTGGAGTGATAAGTATGACTGCTGGTTAATTTAGGACAGGAGAGATTAGAACAGGATGGCAGTATCGATCGCGCATTTAGGACCTTCTGGCACTTATGCTGAAGCCGCTGCTTTAGTCTATTCCAACTGGCTTACCCAAAATTTTCATCAAGAGTCCTTACTGTGCGCGTATCCCAGTATTGCCCAAACGCTTCATGCGGTCGCGCTAAAACAGGCAGACTTAGCCATAGTGCCGATTGAAAACTCGATCGAGGGCAGCGTCACAACTACACTCGACACGCTTTGGATATTAGATACTCTGCAAATTCAACGGGCACTCGTCCTACCTATTTCCCATGCTTTGATGTCCCATGCGAATGAAATCACCTCGATTCAAACCATTTATTCTCATCCCCAAGCGCTTGCCCAATGTCAGTCTTGGTTAGAGCAGCATCGCCCAACTGCCCAGTTGATTCCGACCAATTCGACAACAGAAGCACTGCAACAGCTTGAAGCAGATAGGCAGGCAGGAGCCATTTCTTCTCAAAGAGCCGCGCTGTTATACAAAGTGCCAATTTTGGCTCATCCAATCAATGACCATCCTGATAATTGCACTCGTTTCTGGGTGTTAGGCTTGCACTCTTCTTTGGGGGGAAACCATACCTCGCTTGCTTTCAGTGTGTATGATGCGCCTGGAGCGCTAGTAAAGCCACTGGATATTTTTGCTCAGAAGGGGATTAATCTTAGCAGAATTGAATCTCGTCCTACAAAGCGATCGCTGGGTGATTATTTATTTTTTATTGACTTAGAAGCGGATGCTCGCCAAGATACGGTTCAATCGGCATTAGCAGAGTTGAGACATCATACAGACACCCTAAAAGTGTTGGGTAGTTACGATATTTTGCCGAAGAGTGTCGTCGATTTAGCTAATTTGTGGCGTTGAAGGTTGGGCGGCAGCACAGTCAAGCTTTAGAAAGTTGGATAAATGTTTCAGGTAAGTAGGTGCGTCCTCCAGCATTGGGAAGTGAGCAGTATCAGGCATAACGATGTATTGAATGTATTCAGGATTAAGGGCGGCGGCTCTTTCCCCTAGTTCAGCAGGAATAATGATATCGCGATCGCCGGCAATGATTAGCGTTGGCACCTTTAATCGAGCGAATTCTCCAGGCATCTCTTCCGCTGCTTTTTTGCTAACACAGGTAAAAATTGTGCCCACAGCCGCTTCATAATCTGCCATCAAAAAATCATTTAGAAAATCACGGCTGATGGTTCCCGCCAAAGGACGGTGCAAAAAGCGCTGCATAAACAGCCGATCCATAAATGGCAATTGATAGAGCCAGCGGGGGCGAAACTTTACAACATAGCCGCCAAAGGTATAGAACGCCTCAAATGATTTTTTGTCGTATTCAAAAATGCCGCTGCAAGTCAAAATGGCTTGGTGAACCCGCTCTGGATATAAGTTTAGGAAAAAAACTGCGATCGAAGCGCCCATTGAGTGAGCGTTAAGATAGACCTGCTTTAATCCCAGATTATTGAGTAGCTCAACAAGATCATGAGCATAGGTTTCTAGCTCATAGCTAGGGCATACAGACTCAAGACTATCCGCGATCGCCAAATTTGAAGAATTAGAAAAAGTTGAGCGCCCAAAGCCTCGCATGTCACAGAGCAGACAGTCAAAAGTTTGAGAAATTGCTTGGGCAGTGCTTTCCCAATATCGAGCAGAACCACCCCAGCCATGAATAAATAGCATAACTGGTTTCCCAGACGGCACAGGAGTTTCTGTAGAGGTAATCCACTCGTAGTAGTGGTTAATCCCGTTAACCAGACTGTAGGGCATGATTAAAGACGCTTAATAGTGATCTAAAGAGCAGTTTTAGCGGCGTTGCTGAATTGAGGTATGAATATCAAAATTCGCCCTCACCCTAGCCCTCTCCCGCTGGAGAGGGAACAAGACTTCTAGCTCCCTTCTCCCGCTGGGAGAAGGGTTGGGGATGAGGGCAAATCATGCTTGCATTCAGCAACACCGTTTTAGCCAGTCAGAAATCTTCTAAGCAGATTCTGGCTTTGGCAAGGACGACGGATGAAGCAACAATTCGGCAGTAGAACGTTTCTCCACCATGTCACGAGTAATGGTGCAACAGGTGACATCCTTGCGAGATGGCAGTTCATACATCACATCCAGCATTAGCTCTTCAACGATGCTACGAAGCGCCCTTGCCCCTGTTTTACGGCGATACCCTTCTTGCGCGATCGCCCGAATCGCATCCTGCTTAAACTCAAGAACGACATTATCCATCTTCAGCAGCTTTTGATATTGCTTCACTAAAGCGTTGCGCGGCTCAGTCAGAATCGCAGTCAACGTATCTTCATCAAGCGGATCGACCACTGCCATCACTGGAATCCGCCCAATAAACTCTGGGATCATGCCAAACTTAACCAGATCGTCAGGCTCAAGATGTTTTAACATATCAGCCGTTCGCTTATCTTTCGATTGGCTGTCTCCTGGCTGAATAAAGCCAATGGACTTCCTGCCAATTCGTTGTTCGATCGCCTTATCTAAACCAACAAAAGCACCACCACAGATAAACAAAATATTGCTGGTGTCAATCTGAATGCAGTCTTGGTAAGGATGCTTACGCCCACCTTGCGGCGGAACATTTGCGACCGTCCCTTCCAGCATCTTGAGCAGAGCTTGCTGAACGCCTTCTCCCGACACGTCTCGCGTAATTGAAGGGTTTTCGCTTTTCCGGGCAATCTTATCAATTTCATCAATGTAGATAATGCCGCGTTGAGCCTCTTCCACGTCCAAATCTGCCACTTGCAGCAAACGCAGTAAGATATTTTCCACATCTTCACCCACGTAACCCGCCTCAGTTAAGGTCGTCGCATCTGCCACAGCAAAAGGAACTTCCAAAATCTCGGCTAAAGTCTGAGCCAGCAGGGTTTTTCCACAGCCAGTGGGTCCAATCAGTAAAATATTGGACTTTTGTAATTCTATGGAGTCTTCAGGCGAAATTTTTCCATTTCCCTTAGCCTGCAAAAAGCTCAACCGCTTGTAGTGATTGTAAACTGCTACTGAAAGCACTTTCTTTGCATCGTCTTGACCAATCACATGATCGTCTAAGTACCCTTTAATTTCTCGGGGTTTGGGAAGCTGACCCAAAGAAATATTAGACGATCGCGATTTCCGCTTTTCAGGAGAAGCCTCGCGACGCGGAACAGGTTGAGGAGCCGTTGCACTAGAGTCAAACAACTCTTCATCCAAAATCTCATTGCACAAGTCTACACATTCATCGCAAATGTAAACCCCCGGTCCAGCAATCAGTTTGCGAACCTGTTCTTGAGATTTGCCACAAAAAGAACATTTCAAATGAGAGTCGTATTTAGACATATGTTCCTCTTAACCTATACCGCAGCAACCGCTTCTCCTGGTTTTGGAAGATTTTGCCGAACAATAACCTGATCAATCAGACCATAGTTCTTAGCTTCCTCAGCAGACATGAAAAAATCTCTTTCTGTATCTGCTTCTAGTTTCTCAAATGGCTGCTTTGTGTGATATGACAGTAGCTCATTCAGCTTCCGCTTATGATAAAGAATTTCTTTAGCCTGAATCTCAATGTCTACCGCCTGCCCTTGGGCACCGCCAAGAGGTTGATGAATCATAATCCGTGAACTGGGAAGTGACATGCGTTTACCAAATGCTCCCGCTGTCAATAGAAAAGCGCCCATGCTCGCAGCTAAGCCGAAGCAAATTGTAGCAACATCACAACGAACTTGCTGCATTGTGTCATAAATCGCCATGCCAGCCGTGACAGAACCGCCTGGAGAATTAATGTAAAACTGAATGTCTTTTTCGGGGTCTTCCGCCTCCAAAAACAGCATTTGAGCCACGATAGAATCTGCGACTGTATCATCTACAGGAGTTCCCAAGAATACGATACGCTCTCTTAAAAGCCGCGAATAAATATCAAAGGCACGATCTCCTCGACCTGCTTGTTCAACCACCATGGGGATGACATTGCTGGGGCTAAGAGAGGAAACATCCAGAGTATTAAAACTGGTTACTGAGTAGTTCGCAGAGTTAGATGTAAGCATAGTGGGCATTTTGCCTAAAATTATTCAAATTTAGTAGATAGTCCTGTGTCTGGCGATCGCACAAGCTTATTTCAACATTATGCCTCAACTCTTTAAGGACTTGGAAAAGCCCCAAAAAGGCTAGCTTTCTGGTACTGCTTTAGATTTCTTAGTGGTTTTACGAGTCTTTTCAGTAGTTTCAGGGGTGATTGGCTCCTCTTCATCGGCGATCGCGTCTACTTCTGCCGTTGAATCAACAGTAGATTGTGTTGCAGGTTCGGCTGCTTCTATAAGATCGCTTGCACCATCAGATTTCGCCGAGCTTTCTTGAGATAGTTCAGCAACTTCAACTTCACCAGCTTCAGCTAATTCTTCAACGTCTTCCTTCTGAGTCAACGTGCCTTCTGGAACCATCTCGAATGTAGAATGCTCAATCAGCCAATCCACAATCTTTTCTTTTAATAAATCTTCCGAAACAACCTCTTGTAGCCGATCTTGGTCAATCGGCTGATCATGTTTTTGATCTGCCAACTCTTTCAAAAGCTCAGCAACCTTGGTCGCTAGCTCATCCGGTTGAACTTGAATAGACTCTTGTTTTGCCACTTCGCCCATGGCTAGTGTGCGCTTGATCCGTTGGGTTGCGTCGGGTCGAGATTGTTCACGTAGACGAGCAACCATATCTTGGGTAAAGAGTTGGCGAACATCAATCCCTTGATTTTGAAGTTGCATTGCGGTCTGGTTAATCATGAACGTCACTTCTCGCTCAATCAATGTCTCTGGAATATCCACTTCGACATAATTCAGCAATTCGTCCAGAACAGCCTGCTCTTTATTAGATTTTGTCTTGTTTTCAGCTTCTTGATTAAACTTAGTCTCTAACGACGCTTGTAATTCTGCCAGAGTTTGAAACTCGCCATCACTCGCATCTTGAGCAAATTCATCATCTAGTTCAGGAAATTCTTTTTCCTTCAATTCCTTTAAGGTGATGGTGAAAACTGCATCCCGTCCAGCAACATCCGGCTGAGGGTAAGCTTCGGGAAAGGTTGCCTGCACATCCTTTGTCTCACCAGAATTCATGCCAACAATCCCGTCGATAAATCCTGGGATAAATTGACCTTCTGTCAGTTCAAGCTGAAATCCTTGAGCCTCACCACCTAGAATAGGTTCGGGTTCTTGCTCTGGATCGTCACTGCGTAATACGCCTTTAAAATCTACTACAGCAACATCTGTCATTTGAGCCGCGCGCCCTTCAACCGGAACTAACGTTGCCATTTGTTCGCGGTATTGTTGCAGCGCCGCCTCAACCTGTTTAGAATCAGGTTTTATTTCTTCTGCCTGGATCTGCAAACCTGCGTGCTGCTTCAATTCAACGTTTGGCTGCACATCAACCGACGCAGAAAAAGTTAGGGGTTGAGTAGGGTCAAATTGGCTGACCAACTCTTCAAAGGACGATCGCAATTGAAAATTGCCTAACGCCTCAATGTTTTCTTGCTTGACTGCCTCTTTAATACTGTCTTCCACTAGCTCTTCAACAGCAGCAGCTTTCAACCGACTTGAGCCGATTTGCTGAATCAACACCTGACGTGGAACTTTACCTTTGCGAAATCCAGGAACATTAACTGACCGTGTGAACTCCTTCACCACTCGTTCGTAGGCTTTCTTGGATACTTCTGATGAGATTTCAATTTGCAAACCGATTTGGCTGGCGGGAAGCTTTTCCTGGATAACTTTCATTGATTTCTAAAGAGATTGCGGTGATTTTAGCGTGAGCGTTAAAATGGAGAAATGGGAGCAGCTTTTTAAAAGGCATTTCTCAAAAAACCTAGAGCCTAGTTTGACCTGAGTTTCCTAAATTGCATGATCGCACTGGAAAAATGGCTGGTTTAGCTTTTACTCTATCTAGTTTTTAGCGTTAGCTTTTGTCTATTTAGCTTTTGCTCTATAAAGATGACTCAACGAACAGCGAGTTATATAGTTTGCAGTGCTGCAATTAGATATAGTAACGGATTCTGCTGACCTATGGGGGTGCCTCACCGATGGAATCTAAATTCACATCAGCTAGCCACCAGGAATCAAGAGTTTTAGTCTGCCACAATCAGGAGGCGATCGCCTAAAATGTGCAGTACTGCACATCAAGCTTTTCATTAATCTAGTTAAGAATCCGCTAAAATCTTGAACATTGTTAAAAAAAGATCGTTCAGAGCAGGTTTTTTGTTCAGAGCAGGTTTTTTACAGAAGCGTCATCCAGAGTCATCCAATTAATTAAATTTATCTATGGCTGTATAGCCAATGCGTTAACAATGGCTTCTCAGTCAATCGTCAATTTTATTGAAAAGTTACTGACTAAACGATCCAATTTATTGGAGGACATATAACTTGGTTGAATCCTATCGAGTTGCCATATTAGGTGCTACAGGAGCCGTCGGTACTGAACTACTGACGCTGTTGAAAGAGCGAAATTTTCCAGTTTCTAAGTTAACACTGTTGGCTTCTTCGCGATCGGCAGGACAAACCTTGCCGTTTCGGGGAGAACCTTTAATTGTTGAAGCCGTAGACGATCGCTCCTTTGATGGCGTTGATTTAGTGCTAGCTTCAGCAGGCGCGTCTATTTCTAAAGCTTGGGCACCGATCGCGATCGCAGCAGGAGCGGTGGTCATAGACAACTCCAGTGCATTTCGGATGGATGCCGCTGTCCCGCTGATCGTACCTGAAGTCAACCCCCAAGCCGCTGCAAGCCACCGAGGACTCATTGCAAACCCCAACTGCACCACCATTTTGATGGCAGTCGCAATTTATCCATTGCATTTAGTCCAGCCAATTCAACGGATTGTTGCCGCCACTTATCAATCTGCCAGTGGCGCAGGCGCAAGAGCAATGGAAGAAATGAAAACACAAGCGCAGGCAATCCTAAATGGACAGGAGCCAGTCGCGGAAATATTTCCTTATCCCCTAGCCTTTAATCTTTTTCCGCACAATTCCAAGCTAAACGAGCAGGGTTATTGTGAAGAAGAGATGAAAATGGTTTACGAAACGCGCAAAATCTTTGGAGTTCCTGATCTGCAAATCACTCCAACCTGTATACGGGTTCCCGTAATGCGCGCTCACTCAGAAGCGATTAATCTAGAGTTTGAGCAGCCTTTTAGCATAGCTCAAGCCAAAGAAATTCTGAGCCATGCTGCTGGAGTCCGCTTGGTAGAAGATTGGGCGGCAAACTATTTTCCAATGCCGATAGACGCGAGTGGGGAAGATGATGTGCTGGTGGGTCGAATTCGCCAAGATATGTCTCATCCCTGTGGGTTGGAGCTTTGGCTGTGTGGCGACCAAATTCGTAAAGGGGCTGCTCTAAATGCAATTCAAATTGCTGAGTTGCTGGTGCAAAAACAGTTACTTAAGCCTATAGTGGCAGTGACTTAATCCGCAGTATGGAGTAATCTGCTTAATGAAATGGGCAGTAACTATATTGTAAAAATTGTAAAAACCTCTTATATCGATACAGTGTGGTGAATTTTGGACGAGTTTTAACCGCGATGATCACGCCATTTACTGAGGATGGTGCTGTTGATTACGCGATCGCAGAAAAGTTAGCTGACTACCTGGTTAACAATGGCAGTGATGCTTTAGTCGTGTGTGGAACTACGGGTGAATCGCCCACCTTAACTTGGAGCGAAGAATATGAATTATTTCGGGTGGTTCAGCAGGCTGTGGCAGGAAAAGCGAAAGTAATCGCAGGCACTGGGTCAAATTCAACACAGGAAGCCATCGAAGCCACTCAAAAAGCAGCTAAACTAGGGGTAGATGGTTCGTTGCAGGTCGTTCCCTACTACAACAAGCCGCCCCAAGCCGGGATGTATAATCACTTTAAGGCGATCGCTGAATCAATTCCCGATCTACCAATGGTGTTGTATAACATTCCAGGGAGAACAGGACAAAACCTTTTGCCTGAAACAGTCATTCAGCTTTCAGAAATTGCTAATGTTGTAGCAATCAAAGAAGCAAGCGGCAATCTAGACCAAGTTAGCCAAATCCGCCGCTCTACTCCTGATGATTTTGCCATTTACGCTGGAGATGACTCGCTGACCTTGCCGCTACTGGCAGTTGGAGGGCATGGAGTTATCAGCGTTGCCAGTCATCTTGTCGGAACGAAGATTCAATCAATGATTCAAGCCTTTTTTGTCGGTGATATTCAAGCAGCTATTCAAGCACATCTTGCTCTATTTCCTTTATTCAAAGCGTTGTTTTTGACTACTAATCCAATTCCAGTAAAAGCTGCACTGCAAATTCAGGGCTGGCAGGTTGGCTCTACCCGTTCTCCTCTCGTTGATGCGCCCCCTGATGTCATTCAAACCTTAAAATCAGTTCTAGCAGAATTAGCGCTTCTCTAGTCCTAGATTATTTAAGCTTTCTACAACTGAATAACGTCTACTTAACACTGTAGAAACATGAAGATGGACACCTCAAATCCTGTCTACTTCAAATCCACTCATAGTTTATCTCTACTGTTCCAACTTAACTTCCATCGGCGATCGCTGTTCTCAATATTCCATCCAATCAAACATCTTTCAGCAAACTCTGAATTCTCTTTACCTCAAAATCTTTCTATCTAAATGATGCAAATGACCCAAACAAATTCTGTGACTGCTCTCAAAATTATTCCGCTAGGTGGTCTCCATGAGATCGGCAAAAATACCTGTGTGTTTGAATATAACGACGAAATTATTCTGTTAGATGCTGGTCTAGCTTTTCCCACTGATGGGATGCATGGAGTCAATATTGTTCTCCCAGACATGACATATCTCAGAGACAATCGCCATAAAATTAAAGGCATGATTGTCACCCATGGACACGAAGATCACATTGGCGGCATCGCTTTTCACCTCAAACAGTTTGACATTCCCGTAATCTACGGTCCTCGATTGGCAATGGCGTTACTGCAAGACAAGCTTGAAGAAGCTGGAGTGAGCGATCGCACCGAACTTCGGACGGTTGGTCCCCGCGATATTGTTCGGCTTGGCTCTGCTTTCTTTGTAGAATTTATCCGCAACACTCACTCCATGGCGGATAGCTTCACCGTTGCAATTCGGACTCCCGTTGGCGTGGTGATTCACACGGGCGATTTCAAAATTGACCATACACCAGTAGACGGCGAGTTTTTCGACTTCCAGCGGCTAGCGGATTATGGCGAACAGGGCGTTCAATGTTTAATTAGCGACTCTACTAATTCTGAGCTTCCTGGTTTTACCCCTTCAGAGCGTGCGGTTTATCCCAACCTCGATCGCGTATTTGGACAAGCCCAAGGACGGATATTAGTAACGACCTTCGCCTCCTCAGTCCATCGGATCAACATGATCTTGGATCTCGCCAAAAAGCATGGCAGAGTCGTAGGCATCCTAGGGCGCTCCATGCTAAATGTGATTGCCCATGCTCGCAATCTAGGCTATGTCAAGTGTGAAGATGATCTTTTGCAGCCGCTACACTTAATTCAAAAAGTGCCCGATGAAAATGTGCTGATTTTGACTACAGGTTCCCAAGGTGAGCCGCTCTCAGCAATGACACGGATTGCCAATGGCGACCATCGCCAAATTAAGGTACGTTCCGGCGATACGGTTGTATTTTCAGCGAATCCCATTCCTGGAAACACGATCGCGGTTGTGAACACGATTGATAAGCTGATGATGTTGGGCGCTAAGGTGATTTATGGCAAAGAACATGGAATTCATGTTTCTGGACATGGTTGCCAAGAAGATCAAAAGCTAATGCTCGGTTTAACGCGACCCAAGTTTTTCTTGCCAGTTCATGGTGAACATCGGATGCTAGTCAAACACTCCCAAACGGCTCAAAGCGTTGGGGTTCCAGCAGAAAACATGATCATCATTGATAATGGTCATGTAGTAGAATTGACCGAAAATTCTATCCGAATTGCAGGAAAAGTGCCTTCTGGAATTGAACTAGTTGATGCGTCTCGCTCTGGGGTAGTGAATGCCCAAGTGTTGAAGGAACGCCAACGACTCGCTGGAGAAGGGATTGTCACAGTGGCGGCAACGATTAATAACCGGGGTGAATTGATTGCTCAACCTGAAGTGCATTTCCGAGGTGTGGTCACTTCAGTCGAGCGATCGCGTTTTCAAGATAAAACTCGCGAGACAATTGAGATCGTTTTACGAAACTACTGGAAAGAATTAACATCTGCCCACCCTGAGGCTGCGAGTAATATTGACTGGGTTGGAGTGAAAACTCAAATTGAGCGAGAACTCGTAAAAATGCTCAAACGCGAAATGCAAAGTGCCCCTTTACTCGTCTTCTTGATGCAAACGACAGATGCACCCACCACTCGCAAAGTAGTGAGTAAGGAGCCGACTCGGAAGGTTGAAGCCGCGATCGCGTCTTAAGCTTAATTGCCACTTATTTTATAAAAAATGGGGAGGTTATCAATTGGTAACTTCCCTATTCTTGCCATCTTTAAAAGGGTTACAGCTATTCAATTTAGCTAGGACGCGATCGCTAATGAACGTTGGCTTGTGACTAGCTCACGCGATACTTGACGAATAGAGCCAGACACAACAGCATGTTGAAGTAACATGAAGGCTTTAAAGTCTTTTGTGTCATATTTTGTTCTTAAAAGCTGCCGCAACTGCTCCTCCGCTTCAACTGTTAGTAGACCTGTAGTAAATGCTTCTTTAACAATTTCATGAATCGAAAGCATGGTATTACCCCTGACCCGTTTTTCTATAAAAACAGCAATTCTTTTGAATTTTTATTTTTATATTAAAATGCCCTAAAACTTAATACTTTTAACACCTTATTACTGCACACAGAGAACACCTGAGAAAAAGTGTAAGTGATTCTACTCAATCCTGTCAAACAGGCTCTATCTTTAGACATACGTCAAACTACGTTAATCACTTGCTTATTTTTTACAAAACTTAGTCATCTATTATGGAATGTAATTTTTTAGCAAGTTGATTAACTAAGCAAACTTTCTTCTCTAAAAATCAAGTTTCCTGGGAATGATTCCTAAGCGAAAAAGTTAACTTTTAGCATCCATCTCTTAAAGTGAGAGTTGAGTGACAGCAATATGTCCTGAAAAACAGATTTCCACATCTCCTCCCACATCATAGGCACGGTTGCTATAGTCACCCTTGTAGTAAAAGTAGTTGTCTTCAACTTGGAAGGTATTAGGTAAAGGCTGAGTGCAAGGAGCGCAGAATATCAGCTTAGGTTCTAAGGATTGAGCAGAATATTGGGGTAGATTTACGTTCCAGTAAGTTCCTGGCTCTACTGGTTTAGACAGAACCTTCTCAAGAACTTGGATGGCTAGACTTGTGGCGATCGCCCAATCAATTTCGCATTTTCCCTGCCGATAATTGGATAGGGCAATACCAGGAATGCGATGCATTGCGGCTTCTCGAACAGCAGCGACTGTACCAGAGATATAAACGTCTGTTCCCAAATTCCCACCAGCATTGATGCCAGACAGTACGCCTTCAGCCTGGGGGCAAAGATGGCTGAGCGCAATACGAACGCAGTCTACCGGAGTGCCCGCGATCGCATATTCATATTCAGAACGCTGCTCTACTAGAATTGGCTGGGTTGTTGTAACCTGATGACCACAGCCCGAAAACTGGGACTGGGGGGCAACCACGATCGCCGCCAAATTCATTTGACGAACTGCCGCTAACAGCGATCGAATTCCGGGCGCATCGATTCCATCATCATTTGTAATTACAAACACCATGACACCTGAAGACGAGAATTTTGAGAATAATTTGATAGAAAACAGTTTGGTGGGAACAGGGTTAATTCCAACCGCTCCTCTAGGGTTTAAATCTGGATTTGTGGGCATTGTGGGTCGCCCTAATGTCGGCAAGTCTACCTTAATGAATCAGCTAGTGGGACAAAAAATCGCAATTACTTCGCCGATCGCCCAAACAACCCGCAATCGGCTACGGGGAATTTTGACCACTCCAACCGCTCAGCTTATTTTTGTAGATACGCCCGGAATTCATAAACCCCAGCACCAATTAGGAGAAGTTTTAGTCAAAAATGCCCAGATTGCGATGCATTCTGTTGATCTATTACTCTTTGTTGTAGATGGCGCTGTAGAAGTAGGGAAAGGCGATCGCTTCATTGCCGAATTGGTGAAGCATTGCCCTATTCCCGTGATTTTAGGCATCAATAAAATCGATCAGCAGGCTGCTAATGCTGAGGCAATTGTGGCAAGCTATACCCATCTCGCGGCTGAATATGGCTGGGCGATCGCGCTTTTTTCTGCGATTACAGGAGAGGGAATAGACGCTTTATTAGAGCAATTGATTCAGCGCCTCGAACCCGGACCTTATTACTATCCACCTGATCTTGTTACCGATCAACCAGAGCGGTTTATTATGGGCGAACTGATTCGAGAACAGGTTTTGAGGCTCACCCGCGAAGAAGTTCCTCATTCCACTGCGATCGCGATCGACCGAGTAGAGGAAGAACCCACCCTCACCCGTGTTTTAGCAACCATTCATGTGGAGCGCCCTTCTCAAAAAGGAATTTTGATTGGCAAAGGCGGCAGTATGCTCAAAGAAATAGGCACCTCTGCCCGCCAACAAATTCAAAAAATGATTGCAGGCAAGGTATATCTTGAGCTATTCGTTAAAGTGCAACCAAAATGGCGATATTCCCGCAGTGATCTTGCAGACTTAGGCTACAAAGTCGACAATTCGTAGGTCTACGGCTCATCGGTTACAATTTTCCAGACCCATCGGGCGAACTCGTTGCCCATCGAGTCAAGCCAATAGCATCTGTTTAAGGACGGCTCGAATCACTTCCGTAGAGACCTGATCCGTCACGATCGCCGCTCCAATTTGCGTAGGCAACACAAAACGCACTTGCCCCGCTTTCACCTTTTTATCCGTTTGTAGCGCCTGCACAATCGCTTCAATCTCTATATTGGCGGGCAACTGGGTTGGTAGCCCAGCTTTTTTGATTAGGGCAGTTTGCCGATCTGTGGCGGTTGCCTCCCATAGATTCAGCCGACTGGCAATTTCTGCGGCTGCCGTCATGCCGATCGCCACCCCTTCCCCATGATTGATCACTCGATAGCCCGTGAGACTTTCCACCGCATGACCGATCGTGTGCCCATAGTTCAAAATTGCGCGCAGTCCGGCTTCTTTTTCATCCTTGCTAACCACGTGCGCCTTTGCCTCACACGATCGCGTTAAAACTTCCGGTAATTGGTCTTCCCCTAGGGCAGCCAGTCGATCGAGTCGCGGTGCTTGTTCGAGCAAAGAAAATAAATCTGCGTCCCAAATAACTCCATACTTAATGACTTCTGCCATCCCAGCCCGAAACTCTCTAGGCGGTAAAGTTTTTAGCACACCCGGATCAATCAGCACCAGGCGAGGCTGATGAAAAGCACCAATCAAATTCTTGCCGTGGGGATGATTTACCCCAGTCTTGCCGCCGATCGCCGCATCAACCATCGCTAGTAATGACGTGGGCACCTGCACCACCGACACGCCTCGGAGCCAAGTTGCTGCGGCAAACCCTGTCATGTCGCCAATCACGCCACCACCCAAAGCAACAAAAGTAGAGGAACGTTCCACCCGATGCGCGAGTGCAGCATCATAGATTTTTTGGAGAGTCGCGGGAGTTTTATACCGCTCTCCAGCAGGCAGCAGGCAGGTTGCAACCGAAAATCCGGCGGCAGATAGGGACGCGATCGCCGATTCGCCATACCGTCGAAAAATCGCAGGGTTAGACACCAATAATACTTTTTGCCCAACCTCTAAGGATTGAAGCCGTGAACCAAGCTGGCTTAACCCATCCAGCGCAATCACAATCTCGTAAGCGCATTGCGGCAGGGGAACTGAAATAACCGACTGCTGTAACACCATGAATAATGACAGGGTAACGAAAAACGTCTGTGGGCTGATTCTACTGCACTACCGGGGTCAATTCTTTTGTATAGTTTGTTTAGATGAATTGTGTTCGATGCATGTGGAGACGGGTTTAAAATGACTGCTGTAATTTCCTACGTTGCAATTTTGGGTGGTGCTTTTGCAGTAGCAATGGGGCTTTACCTAGGATTTAGAGCGCTAAAGCTCATTTAAGTTAGTAGCGCTTTCTGTTTATCGGTTGGATTGAACTGAAGTAGATTTCTCATCCAAGCGCGTTAGAACTCCTAGCGTGCTTATTTTATGGGTTTAGTGTATGAAATCTGCTTTATCTCGGCTTAAACCGCTAGTACGCTGGGTAATTTTGGGTGCTAGCGTATTTTTTTTGGCAGGGGTTTTAAGGCAAAACTGGCAAAATATTACTTCATTTCGCTTGGATGGGGCTGGATGGGCATGTTTGGCGATCGCCCTAGGAATCACATTATCGGCTCACATTTGCGCGGGCTGGATCTGGAGCCAAACGCTTCGCCGTGATTTTCAACAATCGGTAGATAGCGGACAGATGATTCAGGCATACCTTCAGACCAATATTGCAAAATATCTTCCCGGCAATGTCTGGCACTACTATGGTCGGGTGAATGCTGCCACGAAAGCAGGGGCTACTTTAGAAACTGCGACTGTTACGGTGCTGCTAGAACCCCTGCTGATGGCTGCGGCTGCGCTACTCGTGGCTTTACTCGCCAGCAAAACGATTGTTGCCCGCTACGGTTCTGTGGCTCTGGTGCTGCAATGGCTCGGCTTATTGGGGGTGCTACTGGCAATTCATCCACGAGTTCTCAATCCAGTTATGGGATATTTGGGCGCTCTCAAGCAAAAAACGGCAAGTTCTTCAGAGAAACCACCATTAGTTAAGCTAGTAGGCTATCCAGTGCTGCCGTTGTTAGGGGGATTAAGCTTTCTTTTATTAAGAGGTGCAGGATTTTTAATTACAGTTTGGGCGATCGCGCCTTTTAACTTAGAACAAGTTCCGCTACTGCTGAGTGGATTTAGCCTCTCTTGGCTAGTTGGGTTCGTGGTTCCAGGTGCGCCCGGTGGCGTGGGAGTGTTTGAAGCAACTGCGATCGCGCTATTAAGTCGCGATTTTCCAGTGGGATTGATCTTGGGCAGCGTTGCTCTATATCGACTTGTCAGTGTGACATCTGAAGCAATGGGCGCAGGGCTAGCTTGGCTGGATCAACATATTGGTCATTAATGGAAAATCAATCAATGGTTTCATCTTCCAGATCTAATTGTTCAACAGGAAGCGCTCCAGAAAAAAGCTCCACTTTTTCGATATGCTTCAACTGAGAAAAGATGCGATAAGTATCGGGATCAAATGCATGTTCGTGAGTTTTAACAGCTTCCTTATCCTGCATTTTAATTAAGTTGTACTGAACATTTTCAGCATAGATTGCAAATGTAACATTGAAAACTTCTAAAAAGCTCACTACCCATTCACAATCCACTTCAGGATATTCTTGATAGTGACGGATCAATTCAGCGATTCGAGATTCTAAGTGAGTTCTTGAATGCTTGCAAATTAAAATGATTTTCAGGAAAATAATTACTAGAGTGACTGGGTTTCCTTGAGAGAGAAGTTGAATAAAAAGTGAAGATGGCTCAGCCTGGTTATCAGTCGTTAGAACATCAATAACCCGGTTACAAGTTCTTAAGATTAATGCGGTTGAAACTGTTTCTTCGTCATGTCTAGAATAAAGACCTTCTAGTTTTTCACCTAGTTTTACTGTGATTGTTTCTGCGAAGTTTCTATTGTCTATAGCAAATGTCAAATATTTTTGAAAGCTATATTTAAACTCTCTAAATGTTAGTTGCTCAATTTGGCTAAGGAAAATGTTGGCTATATTAACATGGCTAAACTGTCCTCTTCTTGCCACAATCATCTTAATCAATCGCAGCGCCTCATCCCCAAGCGCAGTTGGATTTTTTGGAGAAGGATTTCCATCGGTTGGGCGAGCTTGCGATCGCGCAATAAACATTGCCAAATCAAACTTAAATCGATCCTTCAATTGTTTAGACAACGCTCTTGCTGCTTCCCGTTGTTCAATCGGATTCTTGAGATCAATATATTGTGGAACTAATAAATAAGACGTATAGCGAGAAGACCAAGGTCCTTTGCTTTGATCTTCATACCGAGATGTAAAAAGCTTTAGTTCTTCAAAATCTTGACTTGTGACAAATTCATTAATCCATAGTCTCAGCCGCCTTAAGGTTGGAGACGCAGTATGGCGATTAAACGATGGATCACAAAACAGTTGAATTAATTCTCGGATGGGTTTGTAATTTCTACTAGCATCCCAGTTGTTAATTAGAATGTAACAAGATCGTTTAAGCGTGTTCCTGAAATCTTCTTGATTGTTAGAAAAGACAATATCATAAACCGCTTGAATTGCACCTGAACTGATAGAGTCCACATGATAAATAAATAGCCGCTTGAACTCTAGCAGCACTTCTTCAGGGGGCCACTTCTTAACAATCTCTAGCAAAAAATCATAAATGGTTTCTTGAGACTGCTGAATGTTTAACCCCTGCCTTGATCGGTAGGGCTGTTCATTTCTCTGAATATCTTTTGGCTCCCCAATCGTCATAAACACTCAAAATGCTTCAACGCAGCTTTTGTAGGTATGCAATTCTTCAACGATTAGCTTTTTTTAGATATCAAAGCTAACTTTTTAAAAGGGCAATGATGTTCAAAGCGAACTACAAGTCACTTGATTCTAACCAAGCATCAAGCCAACTGCTTTCAGTATGTATGTAAGTCATTTAGGTGTGTGGCTTATTCATGAGGGCTTTACCAATAAAGGTGAGTGATAAGATTTAAGCAGATGCTAATACTTTAGCAAGTAGCAACTAAAACCAGAAATGGCACTACTTTGGAAGACCAAATAGTGACACTTATTCCGTATAATGACCCATTCACATAGGTCGATTAAAGTGTTGCTCAAGACTTATGTACTTAATCTGTTCGTTAATATTCTCACCAATTAATGGAATCAATACTTACGATGCACCCATGCCGAAACGCTCAAACTTAAGGAAATTACTAAGCCAGCGGTCTAATTAAGCGCTGGTGGGTTCCCTAAATTCGATATGTCAGTAATCATACGCGAGGGACACCCAAATTGTCTCACCTTTTTAGGTTAGGCTAATTTATTCATCCCTCAGTCGTTTCTTCCGGAAGACAAAGCACAGTTTTTAGCGATTTTAGGAAAGTAAAGGATTTGCACAGGAATAATCCTTTATCGCTACGTTGGCTTTATCGCTACGTTGGAAAAATTATGCAATCCCGAGCAATTTGATAAATGAATTATGCAGTCCCGAGCAATTTGATAAATGGGGGCAGAGGGACTTGAACCCTCACGACCTTGCGGTCAACGGATTTTCATCCTCTCGCAGTTTTCACTGCTGCTCAATCTACCATTGATGAGTTTTGAGGATTGGACTCTCCCTTTACCCACGCTTTCAACAACAAAAACGATGTCTGTAAAAGCGCTAGGGTAGCTCCCGTCGAGTCTCTGCACCTTCCGCAAGGCGTTAGATTCTAAGTTTCAGATATTTAGGTTGATGTCAACTCAAAATCCGCCTTTACAATCTGCAACCTTTTTGGCTTGGCTCAGGATTGCCATGTCTCAAGTGAAAAAGAAAGCGGAGATGCTGAGATTTTAATTTCTCCAGCGTCTAGCGCTTTATGTATCACTTAAGATGCAGGTTTCCCTGAATTTGAGAGCCGTCACTTACTGAGTTTCTCCAGTAAGGCTCAGTTTTCTAAGTCCGTAGCGTCTACCATTCCGCCATGCCCCCATATATTGAGGACTAGTTAAAAACTAACCCCGTACCATTTCACCATCAATTAGGGGGTTATGCAATGGTTAAAAAAGTTTTTTGCAACTTGACAAGGTAGCGCTTATGCGATTACTCAATCTTTTTGCCTGGATTTTTCAATGTGTGGATCGCTTGCCTTACGGACTACAAGAGGTAGAATGATGCCATTCTGAAAAAGTTTTGCTTGATCTAAAGTTTTACTTAAATTTCAGTCTAAGTTTTTCTGTATAAAGCTACTCCCTTGTAAAGTTATGGTTGTTGCACTGTTGTATCTAGCGATCGCCGGAGCATTTTTAGTCGTGATTCCGGGCGCTCTGTATTTTTATCTCCAAGCCCGTTGGTATGTTGCAAGTTCATTTGAGCGGGCATTCATGTATTTTCTAGTCTTCTTCTTTTTTCCTGGGTTGCTGCTCCTCGCGCCTTTTCTAAACTTCCGTCCTAAACGCCGTCCGGTTGAGGGCTAAATGCGACGGATTGATGTTTTAGGCATTGGGCTGGGTGTTTGTGTTGCAACGGGTTTAATTTATTTTGCATTCCAGGTTGTCGGTTTAGACGCAACGAATGCGGGTATTTGGACTCAGGTTTTGCTATTTGGTGGATTAGTCGGCTGGCTTGTAACCTATGTGTTACGTGCTGTAACTGGTTCTATGACTTACCACCAGCAGCGACGTGACTATGAAAATGCCGTTTTGCAAAAGCGATTGGATGAGCTTACTCCAGAAGAGTTGGCAGCATTGCAAGCCGAAATTGAGCAGGAGAAGAAATCTGCTTCCAAGCCAATTCAGTGAAAGAATGATAAATGATTGGCTTGAATTGATGATTGGCTGAATTGAACATGACTTCTGTATCTCACTGTTTTGAGCATCTTCGGAGCCACGCCCGTTGCGCTCTGATTCCATTTGTGACGGCGGGTGATCCTAGTTTAGAAGTAACCGAAAAAGCACTAGAGCGCCTAGATCAAAGTGGGGCTGACTTAATTGAATTGGGTGTACCTTATTCCGATCCGTTGGCAGATGGACCCGTGATTCAGGCGGCGGCAACCAGAGCGCTTCAGCGAGGAACCCGGTTTGAGCAAGTGCTGGAGGTGGTGCAGCAGGTGAGTCCTCAGTTGCGATCGCCCATTATTTTATTCACCTACTACAATCCAATTTTGAATCGGGGCATTGACTCGTTTTTACAACAGGTTGCTACGGCTGGAGTGAAAGGGTTGGTGGTGCCCGACTTACCCCTAGAAGAGGCAGAGATTTTGTTGAAGCCTGCGGCAGTTTATGGGATTGAGTTGACGTTGCTGGTGGCTCCGACTACGCCCAAAGAGCGATTATTGGCGATCGCCCAGCAGTCTCAAGGGTTTATCTATCTGGTCAGCACAACGGGAGTCACTGGAATGCGTCCCAAAATGGAATCTCGCGTTAAAGAGATGATCCATGAGTTGCGTAGTGTTACGGATAAGCCGATTGGTGTTGGGTTTGGCATTTCCCAACCAGAACATGCGCGCCAAGCGATGGAATGGGGCGCAGATGGCGTAATTGTTGGAAGTGCTTTTGTGAAGCGGTTAGCTGAATCTACTCCTGAGAAAGGGTTGCAGGATATTGGCGATTTTTGCCGGACGTTGAAATCTGCGATCGCTCCCAATTAGTTTTTTCAGGTTTGAGTATTTTTTCAACTGAGAGCAACAGCTACGTAAATCTATTTTTCTCTGATGGGGTTGACTAAGTGTTACGGAAGCGGTAACTTCTAACGGATGGGTGCCTCAGTATAGGTTAAATATTTATACTTAACTTAGTCCGCTATTTTTCTTTCACACTTTTTCAATACAGCAGTAAAATTCATCTCACACACTAAATTTTGTCTGCTGTTCTTATTTGAGATCTTCTTTTCTCAATTCTTTTACTCCGAGTTGTTTCGATCTCTGGTTCCAAAATTCTCCTCCCACACTGTAGACATTTGTAATTAAGGTCCGAGCTTTTTGGATGACTACTCCAACATCGTCGCTGGGGTCTAGATGTTTGCGAACACTGTTTTTTACACTGTTTGCAGGCGGTCTAAGCTACCAAGGGTTTGCTGCTCATGCACAAACTAATTTGATTCCTAACACTGCAACGGCAGGTTTTCAAAATACGCCGGGAGGACCTTTCCGCACGGTTCGCTCAAATACAGTGACTGTTCCTCTGCTGAGTGAGCGGCTGGAAATTATTAAGGTTGCTGATCGCGGTGCGGCAGAGCCAGGTGACACTGTATCCTATCGGCTGCTGGTCAAAAACTCTGGTAGCGCCCCAGTCACGAATGTGGTAGTCACCGATACGCTGCCTTTGGGGTTCAAATTTTTAAATGATTCTGCGAAGGCGGCGATCAGCACTGCGGGTAGTCCAGAAACGCCTGTTGCTTTGTCCAGCGTCATGACGAATGGTCAAACAATTGCGTTTACTTACCCAGTCCTTGCGCCTCAGCAGACTTTGGTGATTGTCTATGCATCGCTGCTCTCGCCGGACGCTATCCGAGGTTCGGGGCAGAATGTGGTGGTCGCTGCGGCTAGAAATGTGGCGGGTGGAGAAGTGCGAAGCAACACCGCTAGCGCTCAACTGCGGATTCGTCCTGGCATTTTGTCGGATTGTGGCACGGTGGTAGGTCGCGTATTTGTAGACAAAAACTTTGATGGAGAGCAACAGCCTGGAGAGCCGGGAATTCCTAATGCAGTCATTTTCATGGATGACGGGAATCGGGTAATGACCGATCCAAATGGACTCTTTTCTTTGCCATTTGCGATCGCGGGTTATCGCTCAGGAACGCTGGATTTGACCAGTTTGCCGGGATACACGCTGGCTCCAAACCTCTATCGAATCGAAGCAAACAGCCCCTCTCGACTTGTCAAGTTATCGCCGGGAGGCATGGTGCGGATGAACTTTGCGGTAACGCCAACCTTTAGGGAGGGACAGCGATAATGCGAATTAACTCAATTGCCTTATTCGGACTGAATCTCTTAACGACGCTGTTGGGGGCGATCGGCATCGTAGCAGCCCATGCCAGTGAGCCAGTTACGTCGCCTGCGAGTGGTGCCAATCTAGAAACCAGGCAGCCAGCCGACTTTGCTCAAGCAGAGTCGGGAAAACTTTTGCCCCTCAAAACAACCAAGCTTGAACCCGCACCATCAGCATTATTTAAATCGGCTGAAGTAAAGTCGGCTGAGGTGAAAGCGCCTGAGATACAGCAACCCCAAGCGCAAACCCCAGCGATCGCTCCATCTCCAGGGTCTATTCAAATTCTCAGCCCTACCAATCTAGTGAGTGGTGCGAAATTTACTGACTTAGTAGTGCAGTATCCGGCTGGCACAAAGGTTCAAATCACAGTCAATCGGCAGCCGCTTGATCCAGCCACACCCACCCAGACTCAAGAAAATTCGGCGACTAACCAAGTGACTCAAGTTTGGTATCGCATCCCGCTGATCTCAGGAGAAAACACCGTCACGGCTCAGGCAGAAGGGTCTGCGCCTGTTAGCCTCACCATCACGGTTAAGGAAACGTCTGCCCGGATTGAATTTTTACCCACGCAGCAGTCTAGAATCCCGGCAGATGGGCGATCTGTGCTGCCAATTCAGGGAAGCATTTTGGATGAAGCCGGACAACCGATTACTCAAAATGCGGTGGTGACCCTCACGGCTAGCAGCGGTAAGTTTGTTGGGGCAGATTACGACAAAGATCGTCCTGGCTTTCAGGTGTTGGCGCGGGATGGCAAGTTTCAGGCGCGGCTTCAATCGGGGCTAGAGGCGCAGGTAGTGAAGATTCGGGCAGCCGTTGATCGCCACGAACTAGCAACGCGATCGGAAACCAAGAAACCCGTTGTTCCCTTTCCAGACCTGAATAAGCCGCCTTACCTACTGGCTCCTAATCCAGCAGACAAAACCCTAGAAGCTTACACCCAAGCAGAATTCATCACGAATCTTCGCCCATTTATTTTGTCTGGTGCGGTCAATCTTCGGTTAGGACAAGGTGGGCTGGATTATTTCGGCAGTTTTGAAGATTATTTGCGTCCGAGCCGATTGGATGGGGGCTATCGGGTTGATTTCAGCACGGCAGCTTTTGCCCAAGGAAGAATTGGCGAATGGCTGTTTACGGGTGCCTTTAACAATCAGCGTGCCCTGAATAAAGACTGTTCTGGGGCAACGCGGCTGTTTCGCGATCCGCAGTTTTGCGATCAGGTTTATCCCGTTTATGGGGATAGTTCAACTGTTGACTACCTCACGCCGTCGATCGATAGCGTCTACTTCAAGCTAGAACGCACATCGCCCACAATCGGCGCAGGCTCAGACTTTGCCATGTGGGGCGACTACACCACGTCAGAGTTTTCCAGAGCGTCTCAGTTTTATAGCGCTACCACGCGCCAACTGCATGGGTTTAAGCTCAACTACAACTTGGGCGACCTGCAACTAACGGGCATGTATGCCAATAACGTCAGCGGGTTTCAACGAGATGCGATCGCCCCCAACGGCACCAGCGGCTATTACTATTTATCGCGTCGACTGCTTACCAGAGGCAGTGAAAATATCTTCTTGGAAACCGAAGAATTTAACCGTCCTGGAACTGTAGTCGAACGCAAACCCTTGTATCGCGGCACGGACTACGACATTGATTACGATCGCGGTGCCATTATTTTCCGGCGCGTCGTCAACGCCCTAGAATTCGATCCATTTGGACGGACATTAGTTCGCCGGATCGTTGCCACCTACCAGTTTGAAGACCTGAAGGATGGCGGCAAACTCTACGCCGGACGCGCCCAATATAATTTTTCGCGAGAATTGGGTAGGGAAATTTGGGCAGGGGTTACTTACCTACAAGAAAATCAGGGCGATCAGCGATTCCAGCTATACGGTGGGGATGCGTTGATCGCCCTAGGCAAAGATGCCCAACTCACCGCAGAAATCGCGCGTTCTGACTTCGACTCGATTTTTCAAGGCGACATTGGCGGCTATGCCTATCGGTTTGAACTGCTGGGCACCCTCACTCCTGGGATCGTCGGTAAGGCATTCTATCGCTCGGTTGAATCCGGCTTTGTCAACAATGCCTCGGCTAGTTTCACCCCCGGACAAACCCGTTATGGGGCAGAGTTTGCCGCGAAAGTAACCCCGACCACTCAGGCAACCGTGCAGTTTGATCGAGAAGTTAACTTTGGAATTGCGCCAGCGATTCGGGGGATTACTGCTATCACGCGAGTGGGCTTTGGAGATTTGTTTAACCCAACCACTGAGCCAGTTCCAGGCAGCCGGGTCGATAACAGCCAGAGTATATTCCGGGCGGGAGTATTGCAAAAATTAGGACCGATCGAGCTAGGGTTGGATTTTGTCCGGCGATCGCGTCAGGATCGAGCTTTTCCCGGCTTACTGGAAGCCGATACTAACCAGTTCATTTCTCGGCTCAACTATCCCATCCTTAAAACCCTCACCTTCCGGGTGCAAGATGAGCGCAACCTCGGCAGCAGTCCCGATCCGCTCTATCCGAACCGCACCACGATCGGCTTAGATTGGGCAGCCGAAAAAGATGTCACCATTCGTTTGGCGCAGCAATTTATTGGCAGCACCGCCCAACTGAGAGACAACTCCTTCACCAGCCTGGATATTTTGTCGGACAAACGCATCTCAGACGACACCACTTTTACCAACCGCTATTCCTTAATCAATGGCATTAACGGCTGGTCGAGTCAGGCGGCAATGGGGATGAGTCATCGGATTCTCATCGCCCCCGGTTTACGGGCAAGTTTGGGCTTAGAGCGAATTTCAGGCGATGTCGTTCCCTATGCTGCCGCTGGACAGCAGTTTCTCCAACCGATCGCGTCAGGACAAAGCGCATCTTCCTTAGGGCTGTCTGCCTACACCAGCTATAGCGTTGGGCTAGATTACATCGATAATCCCAACTTCAAAGCCAACGGTCGGTTTGAATATCGCGATGGCGAAGGTCGCAATGACACAATGGTGATTTCGGCAGGAGCCGCCGGAAAGATATCGCCCTCGTTGACGATGCTAGGTCGCTACCAGCAAGGCAATTTTGCCAACCAGCTACTCACCGATTCTGGCTTGTCGGATACGGTCAACCTAAAGCTGGGCATGGCATACCGCAATCCGAGCGATGACAAATTCAATGCTCTACTGCGCTACGAATATCGTCAAAACCCTTCCCTCACACCGGATACGATTTTGTTTGGCAGCGGCACTGGCTCTAACGTGCATCTGGTGGCATTAGAAACGATTTATGCTCCGAACTGGCGCTGGGAGTTTTATGGCAAGTTTGCCCTACGAAGCACCAAGTCTTTTCTGGCAAGAGATTTACTGGGCACCAATTCCATCACCCTGGGGCAGTTCCGAGCAGCGTATCGTTTGGGCTATCGCGTTGATGTGGCGGGTGAGGTGCGCTGGATTAGCCAGTCGGTGATTGGTTTTGATGAAGTGGGCTTGGCAGTGGAAGCGGGCTATTACCTGAACCCTAACCTGCGGGTAGCGCTGGGTTACAACTTTGGGCAGGCGAACGATCGCGACCTCAGCCGCAACAAGGATGGTGTGTATGTCACCCTCAGCCTCAAACTCGATCAACTGATGAGTGGTTTTGGGGTGAGTCTGCCCGGTCGTAAAGTGGCTCCACCGCAACAGCAAGAGTCTCTGGTGAAGCCGATCGCCAATCAGCCAAATCTGGCTCCCTCATCCTCCAGCTTGCCATCCTCTAGTTCTATTCAACCCAATTCTGATCAACCCAATTCCGTTCAAGCCCCTGTGGCAGCCCAATCTGCTGAAGAGGTGGCGCAATGATAACAAGAGGAGTGAATCATTTGCACAGCAGCACTCAGCCAGAAGTATCTCGCTTTATGGTGTGGCGCAATTTTCTGAGAGATGGTGCAAACTGCCCGATCCGACCGGGTGTCTATGTTGTGGCAGCTTTTCTAGCGATCGCGGTAGCAATCCCAGCATTCGCGCAAACGGATCGCCCACTGGTGCGGGTGATTGTCAACAGTTCTAAAGACGGGATTCAGCCCGACTCCGAGCTAACGCTGCGGGAAGCCATTGCGATTGTGAATGGCACGTTGCCTGCTGACAAACTCAGCGATGCCGAAAAAATGCAGGTTAGCCCCAGCACTGAGCGATCGCGGATTGAGTTCAACCTGACGGGCGACACGACCATTCGCCTCACTGAAGAATTGCCGCCGCTTGCCACTAGCTTGCTTATGGATGGGGGAACGCAGCCCGGATATAAGAGCGATCGCTCAGTGATTACCGAACTATCTCTCCCTGCGCCCATCGTGGCAATTACCCCCGTCGAAGGAGCGTTCATCTTTCGGGGTTTAACCGTCGCAGCCGATGACGTAACCATTCGGGGTTTAAGCCTGTATGGGTTTACTTCTAACCATGAAGAACCCGCTCTCAACACGCCTAATACGCCGACAACGCCGCCTGCCGATATATTTATTGCCCATCGCCTACCCCCGCCAGATATTCGCAAACAGCGAATTCCCGCAAATTTCGCCCCCTTCTACCCCGATGATCTGCCGCCCAAAGGCACCCTCATCGAAAACAACTGGCTGGGTATCCCGCCGTCGGCTGATGGAACTGGACGAACTGCGGGGGGTCGCTCTGCCTTTGGAGTGTCGGTTTTTAATGGCACAGGCACTATTATTCGGCGCAACTGGATTGCCGATCACGATGGCAGCGCCGTGATTACCTCAGTGAAAGCAACGGATTTGCAGGTCACCGAAAACGCGATTTTGGCGAATGGAGTAGCGGGAATGCCCGATGCGATTCGCTTAGAAGGCAATGTTGACCAGGCTCAAATTACAGGCAATGTGATTTGCGGCAACGATGGTAGTGGCGTGTATTTGTTTAAGCCCGATGGCGCAGTGCAAATTCGCGATAACCAAATTACCTATAACGGTCGCCGCTTGCGACGGGCTGCTGTTTACCTGATGGGCAATAATCACCAGGTGACTAACAACCAGGTGAGTTATCAAGCGGGTCCTGGAGTGGTTGTGGCGGCGGTGCCCTTGAGCGAACGGGCAGTGATCACCGGAAATCGCTTTGTGGGTTTGGAAGGGCTAAGCATCGACTTAATTACCCAGCAAAACACCAACGTGCTGGATTATCAGGTCGGCGATGGTTTGAATCCCCCGCGCAATAATTTCTTTCGCCGATTGGAAACGGGAAACGCTGCGATCGCGTCTCCCCAGTTCATCACCCGAAACTTTGTCGCGCTTGCCAGTGCCGATGAAAAAGTTCAAACTGCGCCGATCCAAATCTATGGCAAAGCTGATCCCGGCTCCGAAATTGAAATCTATCGAGTCACCAGCACTGGCGGTGAAAGCTCCTTAACCGAACCGATCGCCAAAGTCGCAACTGACAGCAAAGGCGAATTTACTGCTGCTCTCAGCGGCTTAAACCTAGGCGAACAGATTAGCGCGATCGCCACCGATCCCCGCTATGGCACCTCCGAACCTGCGGTGACCGCTCAGATTCAAGCGCTTGCCGCCACCAATGCAGAATCTCCAATTGCCACGCCGCCCTCCTCAGCGCCAAGCTGTGTCACACTTTCACCCCCGCCACCGGAACCGCCGCCTGTGGTGCCTACCCCGATCGTGTTGAAGGTGCCCCGCAACATTCACTTTGCCTTGGATAAAGACTTTATTAGTCCTGCTAGCGCTAGAGTTCTGGATCGAATTGCCCAAGTGCTGCAAGACAACCCGATGGTTTTGGTTAGCATTGTAGGACACACCGATCCCCGTGCCACCGATGCCTATAACCTGGCGTTGGGTGCGCGCCGTGCCCAAAATACCCGCAACTACTTACTGAGAAAAGGGATTGCGGCAGAGCGCATGACCATTCGATCTGCGGGAGAGCGCCAACCAATAACCCCTGGCAGAAACAAGCTAGATTTTGCCCGCGATCGCCGCGCTGAGTTCCTATACAAAGACGTGCGCGACATCGAAATCATTATTCAGGAAGACGACCTCCAAATTGAACGCTGATCCTGTGCCTGCTGCACTCGCGATCGCTGAACTGAACCCGCAAACTAACTGCCCCGACTAATCGCCCACCTGGGAAGAGAATTGATGCAACGCCCCTTGAGGACACTGGCAAGCCTAACCTCCCTTAGCAGCCTGCTGGTTTCCCAGTCTCTCTTTTTACCCAACCCCGCCAGCAGCCAAGTTTTGTTGGGAACGTTTGTCCCCCCGGCACTAGCCGTCGGAGTATAAGTTTGATTGGTAATGGCACCTTCACGCAGACTCCGGGAGTAGGAGTACTAGGCAGAGTAGGAGTACTAAGCACAATTCCGCCCGGTAACATCGCGCAATTCACTAGCGACCTGCCCTATATTGGCGATGGCGTTTATCCAAGTGACGGACCTCCCGGCGGTACTCCCTTCCCTTTCCCCCCTTTAGAGGAGGAATATCGATTCAGAACGGTGCTGTTCCAGGTGCGCTTGGAGTTGTAAATGGGTTTGGGTTTCCCGGCGACCCTGTGAACAATGTTGATCCCTCTAACACCTATCTTTACTCCAATCCATTTGATGATATCAATGGAGTCCAAGTAGCCTTTCCGCCACCGGGTCCGCCCACCCCACCTCCAGTTGTTTGGCGACAAACCATCACTGGATTGTCTCCCAACACAACCTACAACTTCTTTGCTTACTTTCTTGATCTTCTAGTAACTTGAGTTGCTAGTTATCAGCGGCAGCACCAGCAAAACAAATAAAATCTCTCCAAGAACTTGTAACTCATGGAGAGACAGAAAAATGCTTGGTGAAATTATAGCGATTTATGCCATCACCGATGACCTGCTCAAGGCGATCGGGCATCAAGAGGATATGCGAGTGCAACTGAGCGATGCGGAAGTGATTACCACTGCACTCGTAGCCGCTCGCTTCTTCGGTGGCAATCATCAGAGTGCTCAAGACTATCTTAAAGACCACGGCTTGATGCCCAAGATGGTGAGTAAGTCGCGGTTCAATCGCCGCTTGCATCGGTTATTTTTGCCCTTGCTAGACCTGTTCGACTACCTGGGCATGGTACTCAAATCGGTCAATGCCTGTACCGAATACTTACTTGATTCCTTTCCAGTGCCCTTGTGTGACAACATTCGGATTCCCCAAGTTCGTTTAGTTCAATCCGAGGAGTACCGAGGCTACATCGCGTCCAAAAAGCGCTACTTCTATGGCATTCGGGTGCAACTGCTCGCGACTAAAGATGGCATTCCAGTGGAATTTGCCTTTTTACCCGGTGCAGCCCATGATGCCCGAGGACTCAAGGCGTTGCCCTTGAATTTGCCTGCCCATGCTCAAGTCTATGCCGATGCCGCTTACACGAACTATCTCGCTGAGGATGACCTGCAACAGACCGATGCCATCACGTTACAGGTGGCTCGTAAACGCAATTCCAAACGCCCTGATTCTCCCGCCCTCGCTTACATCAAGCAAACCACCCGCCACTTCATCGAAACGCTCTTCAGTAGCATTAAGTAGTTAGACGAAATCAATTACACAGCAAAGTGGCTGAGAAGCTAGATTTACCCGAAGCTGGTGTGAAAATAATTCTGTCGGACTACTTATTGTCCACCGGTTCGCCAGTAGGGGTGCCTGCTTTAGATATCAGTACACCTGTGATTCCGGGCGACGAAGTGGAATACACGGTCTATTTTCTGTCTAATGGATCAACTGCTGCCTTGGCAACGAACCTATGTGACTTGATTCCCGCTGGAACGTCATTGGTTTCAAGCACGACCCAAGTTCAAAGCGGCACCACTCCTGCCGCGTCCGGCGGTACTGTGTTTACGCCCCTAGCGCCCTTGCCCCTGAATAATTCTTGCTTGAATCAATCCAATCCCAATGGAGCAGTCATTTTCAGCTTGAGCGATCTGCCTAACACGCCAGCCGGGAATGTGGGCTTTGTTCGCTTCCGAGTCAGGATCAACTAGCGCCCAAAGTCTTGAAACTTGGCACCTAAGATCTATCGTCTGACATTTGGCACCTGAAACTATCACCTGATACACTACTAGATTCTCAATCTAAGTTCTTGCTCTAACGATCGCGTCTGTCGGCGTTAGAGCTTCTGCTTTTGGAGGTATTTAGGCAATTTGCGTTTTGGCAGCGGGGTTCCAAGCTCTAATGCAAAATGCAGCACCTTAGCCTAACAGGGCGCATCTACACCCTAAGTCGCTCATGTTTTGCTGAAGTGTGAAGAAAAAAATGGTTTCTGTTTTTCCAGTGATCGCAGCTAGAGCGATCGCGCTGTCTAGTGTAGCTAGTGGTTTTCTCGTCCCAGCGTTTTTTCTGGTGTCTGCTCAACCGATTCGCGCCCAAGTGTTTGAAGGAACTGAAGGGTGTCCGCTTGGCACCCAAGAAGGGGGACGAAACTTTGTGCTAAATGGCACCTTTAGTCAGAATGCGGATACGGGTGATGGAGTGTTCACCGCACCTGCTGCCGTGCCAGCAACTCTGGGGTTTTCCAGCGAACTGCCCTATCGAGGCGACAGCGTTTATCCTAATGATCCGATTGGAGGACTATCTATTCAAAGCGGACCTTATCCCATTGTGTATGCAGGGGGGGTCGTGAGGGCAGATCCATTTCCGGGTGATCCGATCAATCGAGTGCCTCCCTCTAACACGTTTCTTTACTCCAACCCGTCTCAAAATGTAGCAGGCGGATCTGCCTTTCCTGACCCGTTGATCTGGCAGCAAGTGGTCAATGGATTAGTGCCCAATGTTACCTACAACTTCAGCGCCTACTTCTACAACTTGCTGAGTGTGGGCACCTTGGGCAGTCCGCCCGTAATTCGATACTTAGCAGGCCCACCCGGCGGAGCCGATGCAGCGTTTGTACCGAATTTGGCAGGCATTACCGTCGCTACGCCTCAACAGTGGACGCGAGTGCAAGGGTTGTTTAGAACTGTACCCGGTCAAGCGGCTTTAGAACTGCGAATTGAGGATGAAGCGAACACTATTATTGGAGATGACTTTGGCTTCACAGCCGCCGCTCTGCGGGAATGTGTTCCCAATTTAGGGCTGGCAAAACAGGCTGGAAACTCCCAGGAAAACCCAGATGGCACGTTTAGTATTCCTTATACGTTGGTAGTGCAGAACTTTGCACCCGCGATCGCGCCAAACCAATATGCAATCCGCAATCTCCAACTTCAAGATAATTTAGCCGCTGCTTTCGCAGGCGCAACGGTCAATGCAGTGAGAAATCTCCGCAGCCCAACGCTAACGGTGAATCCAGGATTTAATGGCACCACTGACCAAAATTTATTGGCGGGTACGGATACTTTGACAGGAGGAACCACCGCCACAGTCAGCTTTGAGGTGATTATTACACCGGGCAGCGCAGAGAATTTAGGTCCGTTTCAAAATACCGCGATCGCCACGGGGCTAAGTCCCGGCGGGGAACCAATCCGCGATCGTTCTACCGATGGCAGCAATCCTGATCCCAACGGCGATCGCAATCCTAGCGGCACGGGAGAAGACAGCCCCACGTCTGTTTCTCTTCTGCCTGCCCGGTTGCGCTTAGCAAAACGGATTACCAACGTGTTTCGGGGTGGCACATCCCTCAGTAGCGCGAATCTGGGGGGCGTAAACTTTGGGGTGCTTGTCGTCACCAGTTCAGACGACACCGCACCGGGCTGGAGCCAGCTTATCCCCCAGGGCGCACCCGTTGGCGCAGTCAGTTTAAGCAACAGTGCCCCACTGCAACCCGGTGACGAAGTGGAATATACCGTTTATTTCTTGTCCGATGGGCGCACAGGTGTGAATGCCGTCAGCCTTTGCGATCAAATTCCGCCCGGTACACGCTTTATATTCGGCAGTAACCGCGTTCGGGTTGGCAGCCAACCGTTGGCGATCGCGGGAGAATTCTTTACGCCCCTTGCGCCTCTTCCTGCCAATAATCCTTGTATAAATCAGAATAATCCGAGTGGTTCCCTAATCTTCAACCTAGGCGAATTGCCCAACCTGCCGAATAACAACGTCGGATATGCTCAATTTCGAGTCAAAATCGAGTAGAACTCGCAGCAGAATCATTGAGGTATGGGACAAAGAATCATTAGACTGACAAATTCAAAAAATGAGGCAGAATCGCCTTACCGCTATGTGCTTTTTTACAAGCCTTACAATGTCCTCTGCCAGTTCACTGATGTAGAAGGTAATCGTCCTACGCTTAAGCCCTACATCCCCATCCCGGATGTTTATGCCGTGGGGCGGCTCGATTATGACAGTGAAGGGCTGCTTTTGCTGACTAACCATGGACACCTTCAGCATCGCCTCAGCAACCCAAAGTTTCAGCATCCCCGCACCTATTGGGTACAGGTGGAGCGCGTGCCCACAGAAGCGGATCTTGAGCAACTTCGACCCGGCATTGTGCTTCAGGATTACCAAACTCGTCCTGCCGCGATCGCCTTGTTGCCGAATGAACCACCCCTGTCTCCTCGCGATCCGCCGATTCGCTTTCGCAAAACCATTCCCACTGCCTGGCTAGAAATGACCTTAACCGAAGGTCGAAATCGGCAAGTCAGGCGAATGACTGCTGCAATTGGCTTTCCAACTCTGCGGTTGGTGCGGGTTGCGATCGCCGACCTCAGCATTACAGGACTAGAACCGGGACAATGGCGAGAATTAACGGATGCCGAAGTCATCGCACTCAAAGAATTGTGTCAAATTCGTAAAATTTGAAGGTGTTCTGAAGAAAATCCCTGAAATAAGCAGAATGCATGAGTATCTGTTAATAGTGAAAGATAAAAATTCGTCACTTGAACCTGTCACTTAAAAAAGCGATCGCCCCTTGGAATGGATTTCCTAACGCTTCATAATCTGCAAATAACCTGTAAGTCAAAGATTTTTTTGGCGAATCCTGTTTAAATAGATTAAACTCGCGTTTTCAGGTTTACTTGCTAGAGGAACCGTCTCAAAATTTTCTGCAATGAACACTAGACAAGCTATTTCAGTTTGTTGAGGAGAAGTCAAAGTTTTCCTGAACAGTGTTCCTTAAAAAGAAAGGCAAAAGACACCGTTGAAGCCGTTCCTGTGTGTGACATTAATCATCTGATCTGCCGGGAATTGAGGAAGAGTTCATCATGCTGGTTTGTCCCCATTGTCAGTTTGAAAATCCCACGGCAAACAAGTTTTGTCAGAAGTGCGGCACTTCTTTAGTACAAAACACTTGCCCTGAGTGCAGCAGTCTTGTGCCATTCGACCAACTGAATTGCCATGTTTGTGGCGCGATCGCCGGAGTCACCTGGTGGGCAATTTTATCGACTCAGCCCGCCACCGCTGAACCGTCGTCTACTTCAGACCCCGCAACCTTAGCAACCGGCTGTAACGGTTACCTGGATATCCAGCAACGCTATCAGTTGATTGATGCGCTTCCGACAGCGGATGACCGAGAAGAACGCCAACTGCCCGTGCTAGATTGCCAACCCTTTCAACTGTCTTTGCTGGAAGCGCTAGTGCTGCAAAAGCAAGACTCCAATGAAGCAGAAGGGCAAAACCCCGCTTTAGAATTTGCCACCCCCGGCGCAGAAGGCTGGACAGATTCAATGAATGCGTTGGCGATCCCAGAAGTTGCCCAGCCCTATGTTGCCCTCAATCATGATCTTTATCCAGTCTTGCCAGCAATTCACAATGCCTGGAAATGGAACGATCAAGATGTACTGTTGCTAGAAGATCGATCGCATTTCCCGCTTTTAATCGACGTATGGTGTGATCAAGAGCGCTTTCCGCCCCTGCTGCAAGTGTTGCAATGGCTCTATGAAATGACAGAACTCTGGCACGCACTAGAACCGTGGCAGTGTCAGCAGAGTGTCTTAATTTCCAGCAATCTCCGGGCAGATGCTGAAGACGATACACTCCTGCTGCAACGGCTGTATGCCAATCCACCAGGGCAACTGTTGACGCTACACCATTTAGGAAAACAATGGCAGGCAATGTTTGCAGAATCTCAACGGACTCAGCTAGAGTCAGTTTCTCAGCTTTTGGCGGATGTGGAAGATGGCACATTGAAAACAGTAAATTCAGTGCGATCTCGCATTGAAGCGATCGCCGACTCTTTACAACCCGACACATCTCCACCTACCCAGCCCTTAGAACCTTTTATGACTCCTCCATCAGCAACCATTCATACGGCAACTATCCATGCGAATGGACTCAACGGCACAGCCGATCAGCCCACTGACGCAGCATCCGACGCAGTATCTGAGGGTATGGCAGTTACCCTTCCTCCTGAAGACGAGGACGATGATGAGCAGATCGATAACGACGACATGCCCACCATCGTCTTACCAATGCAGCTTTTCAACTTAGAAGAAGTGGGGCGCACCGACGTAGGGAGACAACGGGATCACAACGAAGACTACTTTGGACTCGATATTCAAGTCAGCAAGCTAGAAAGTCCTTCGGGTAAAACGATTCATGCTCGAAATCTATATATTCTATGCGACGGGATGGGCGGACATGCCAGCGGTGAAGTTGCCAGTGCCCTCGCCGTAGATGCAATTCGCAAATACTTTAAAGAGAAATGGCTAGAATCACCGTTTCCGAGTGCTGGCATTAATGATTTGCCAAACGTTGCCATGATGACGGAAGCGGTTCAAGTTGCCAACAAAGCAATCTATGATGTGAACCAGGAAAACGCCCGCTCTGGAAGTGGACGCATGGGCACAACCCTAGTCATGGTGCTGATTCAAGATACAGAAGTAGCAGTTGCCCATGTGGGAGATAGCCGCCTTTATCGCTACACTCGCAAACGGGGCTTGGAACAAGTCACTATCGATCATGAAGTAGGGCAGCGAGAAATTCAACGGGGGGTTGATCCTGATATTGCCTATAGTCGTCCGGATGCTTACCAGTTAACCCAAGCCCTTGGACCTCGCGATGAACACTTTGTTAAACCCGATGTCCAGTTTTTTGAACTGAATGAGGATATGATTTTGCTGCTCTGTTCCGATGGATTATCGGACAATGACTTGCTGGAAAATCATTGGGAAACCCATGTGCAGCCGTTGCTGAGTTCTCAAACCAACCTGGATAAAGGCGTAGGAGAATTGATCGAACTGGCAAATAGCTACAATGGTCATGACAATATTTCTGCGATCGCCATTCGGGCTAAAGTGCGCCCTAGCCTGGAACATTTGCGATAAGCTAGCTTGGTTCAGTTCAGGGTGTTTTACCTCAATTCATGGTAGCCAATCAGCTAAGGGTTATTTTAACTCTGTTGCATCCTCAAAACCTCACTCCGCTGCGGCAATGGCAGTTTGACTATGAAACGCTAATTCGAGTGGGGCGATCGCCCGATAACCAGGTGATGTTGAGCGAAGCAGTAGTTTCACGGCATCATTTGGAGCTTCGCCGAGTGGATCAACTAAAAGCAGGGCAGGCAGCAGGTTGGCAACTGATAAACCAGAGCAACAACGGCACTTTTGTGGAAGGAGAAGCGATCGCCCAAAAACTGTTAATCAACAATACGCTGATTCAGCTTGCTCAAAATGGTCCTATCCTACGGTTTCAAACATCACTGATTTCAACGTCTCAGCCTGCGATTCATGAAGCATCAGCGAAGCTTTCCACAGAAATGCCGACGGGAATCATTACCCCATTTTCGGGTTCACTGACTCCTTCACTTGAGGCGGGACAATCTGCCCCAACGCGCTGCACCCACACAGGCAATCCCTCTGACAATTTATTTTGCATCCACTGTGGGCAACCGATTCGAGTAGATAAAACCGTTCGGCAATACCAGATTTTGCGGGTTTTGGGACGAGGAGGCATGGGCACCACTTATCTAGTTTGGAACCCAACGGGTCTATCAAAATCGAGTGGAATGCCCGATGGCAAGCTGCAAGTCCTGAAGGAAATGAATGCAGATGTGGCTCACATTCCCAAAGCCCAAGAACTGTTTGTGCGAGAAGCCAACACGCTAAGATCGCTGAATCATCCCGGCATTCCGCGCTATTACGATTTTTTTATGGAAGGCGACAAAAAATATCTGGTGATGGAGTTGATCCATGGGCAAGATTTGGAGAAGCGAGTTCGCAAGCAAGGAGCAGTTTCCATACAAGAGGCGATCGCTTGGATGGCGCAAGTGTGCGAAGTATTAACATATTTGCATAGTCGCCCAACGCCCATGATTCACCGTGATATTAAACCGGGCAATCTACTAGTTCGCACTCTAGATAACCAAATTGTGGTGCTAGATTTTGGGGCTGTGAAAGCCTTGGCGATCGCACCCGGTACTCGCATTGGAGCAGAAGGGTACAGCGCACCAGAGCAAGTGCAAGGGCGACCTGTGATTCAGTCTGATCTCTATGCGATCGCTCCAACTCTCGTGTTTTTGCTAACCAGCATTAGCCCACAGCGATTTTACAAAAAACAGGGTCGAGCAATGCGGTTATGTCTAGAGGACGAAGCGCGAATTTCTCAAAACTTGAGAGCGGTGATCGAACAGGCAACCGCTGTAGATATCAGCGATCGCTATCAAACTGCCCAAGAACTCAGTCAGGCGCTGAAAGCTTGCTTATAGAAGCACAAACGCCAATCGGCTACTCTTCGTCATCCCATTGTTCTACTAGAAGCAGTTCGCTGACTGGATCTTGCATGGTGAATTCATAGTCGAGCAGTTCTTGCTTTAAGAATACCCAGTCATCACCGTATAGTAAGGCGATTTTCCAAATGCTATCGGATGGTTTGAGCAATTTGCGCTCAATCAGCGATCGCACTTGACGCTGCAACTTAGCCAGCGGGTGAATCACCTGCTGATTCATATCGTCTGTAATCATGGATTAATGGTGTGAATTTCTAACAATACGCTTCCTAAAAGCTTTTCCAAGAATTGATTGAACATACTGCAACAGGGCAGCGTTCAAAGTCTTCCAGTCCGCTTTGACTACTTTTAAACATCGTCCCTCGACAAACCAGATGTCCTCGTAGCTCTATAGAAGCATTGATTTCAGCTATTGATATTAGCACAACCCAATACTATCGCAAGCCTTTTTAAGAAATGCCTTTCTTAGGAGAGAGATAACCGCCATAAGCGGATTACGGGTAAGCGGCGAGAGGTGAGGAGAGTCTTAAGGTGAGTACCAAATGGATTCGATGTGGTGGGCGATCTCGCTTCGCATACCAGAGTCATTCGCGATCGCCTGATCTTGCAACTCTGCGGCTTCGTCTAGCAATACCGTCACATGCCCCAACTTCCGCCCCGGACGGGATTCCGTTTTACCATACCAATGCACATGAGCGTGAGGAATAGCTGCCAGCGCTTGTCGTTTGGTTGCATAATCGCTGACTGATTGCTCATAGCCCAACAAATTTACCATTACGGCGGCATCTGCGGTCATGGCGGTGCTGCCCAGCGGCAAGCCACAAATTGCTCTCAACTGCTGCTCAAACTGAGACGTGGCGCAGGCATCCAGGGTGTAATGTCCAGAGTTATGGGTGCGGGGGGCAATTTCGTTAATTAGCACGGTGCCGTCTTGCGTTAAGAAAAACTCAATCCCAAAAATACCAACCACTTGCAGATGAGTCAGCAATGTGTGGACAATCGTTTCAATTAGACTCGCGACTTCCGGATTAATTCTGGCAGGTGCAATCACTCGCCGACAAACTTGGTTTTCCTGCTGCGTTTCCACAATCGGATAGATGGCAATTTCTCCACTGAGCGATCGCGCTGCCATCACCGCAAGCTCTCGCTCAAACGGAATAAACTTTTCCAACAGGACGGGCACCGATGCCAACTGAGCTAAGGTTACTTCCAATTCAGCAGCAGTATGGACAATGAAAGTGCCCTGTCCGTCATAGCCATGCCGACGAGTTTTAAGCACTACTGGAAAAGCAGGCGGAAAAGAGTCTGCATAAGGCAGTAGCTCCTGAATGGTGAATGCTGGAGTGGGCAATCCCAGACTTTCCATCAAGGTTCGCTGATCATATTTGTCGAGCAATGGGCGCAGGGCATCTAGGCTGGGACGAAAGCAGGTGCCTTGCTGGGCAAGGAGTGCCAATGCTGGGAGATCTACAAACTCATTTTCAAAGGTGATCACGTCGCATTGGGCGGCAAGTTGAGCGGTGGCGATCGCATCGTCCACGGGCGCGAGAATGGTTTGGGCGGCGATCGCCACGGCTGGATCGGTGGGGCTGGGCGTTTGCACCCAGAGTTCAATCCCAAGCTTTTCCGCAGCTTCTGCCATCATCCAGGCAAGTTGTCCACCGCCAATCACTCCCACTCGCTGCATCGATTTTTGCGAAGATGCTACGGAATTTGGTAGAACCATGGGTACTGAAATATTTTTAGATCAAAAAACGGTATTGCTGAATTTGCGGATGAAATTTGTAGGGGCAATCCCTTGTGGTTGCCCTCTATCTGGGGCAGGGTAGGCACAAGACCTACCCCTACAGTCAAAAATCATACTTGCATTCAGCAACGCACAAAAAACTAAGCTTATGAAGGACAACCCAGGGATTCGCGGGTAGAGATTCCAGTCTTAGAGTTGACTCCCTTTGCTATCTGGCACAACTCGCGAATTTGGGCACCATCCAAAATCGCATCACTAAAATCTGCCCCAGTAATCTCTGGATGATCAAAAGTTGTCCGCAGCAAAATAGCGTTAACTAGAACAGCATCTTGCAGATTGGTTCGAGTCATTTTCACTTGATCCATCATGGATTGGGTTAAATCTGCCCCTTGCAAGTTCGTTTCAACCATTGTGGATGCACTCAACACGGCACCTGTCAAATCGGCGTTAGCAAAATTTGCCCGGTTGAGATTTGCGTTAGAAAATTCTGCGACTCGCAGGGTTTGCCCAGAAAAATCCTGGTCTTTCAATTCAGCATTACTGTAGGAAGTTGGAGGCGCATACTGCTTGGTATATTTTGCCCCAACGGGAGCGGCGTTGGCTGGCACAGTACAACCCAGAACGGCGATCGCAAATATGACTCCAATGAGCCATCGGATAGGGCGCTTTAAGGAAGTAAAACGGGGATGATTTGGCATGGGCAGCGATCGCGACAGGGCACCTTTCAGTTTAATCATTCTGCTGCACTAAATCACAAAGCGCTTTAAGTCATTGGGATAACTTGATCAGTGTATTCTTGCTCCGCTTGGGCGATCGCGATTGTCACGGCTCCGGGGCGATCGGTGAGGCGAAAGATTTGTTTAGGGACGATGAGGGAAGAGGTGAGAGGGAAGAGGTGAGAGGGAAGAGGTGAGAAATCGGAAGCAGCGAGGATGGCGGCGGCTTCGGCAACGCTGGGAATGTCTACTTTGGAGTGAACACGGGTGGAAGGATTGGGAACCGCGATCGCTCGTAATGCTTCGGCTGAAAAGCATTTGAGTGGCAAGTTGAGATCGCGGCAGTAGCTCATAAGTCCGACTTCATCGACTTTACGATCGAGGGTAGCAAGTCCAGCGATCGCGCCTTCTGCTAAATGACGCGATCGCAATGCCTGCTGAATTGCGTAGGCAATCACCGCTGGGTCGGTGCCACGCTTACACCCGATGCCAACCCACAAAACCCGTGGATGCCACTGCACTTTCGGCAAATCCACACTATGCCCAAAACGCCGCTGAATCGGGCTAATCCAGGCTCTTGCTTTGGGGATCGGGCGCTCTTCTCGCCCCTCGGCAGTAAATTCTGGAAACCCAAATTGAAACGGATGCTGATCGGGTAAAGCGGCTTGCCATTGGGTTGATCCGGCTTCCTGAATCACTTGCACTGAATCTCCACGGGCGATCGCGGCACTGACTCCCGCCCAGTCTCCGGTTCCTTGCCGCCAACCAAAGGGCTTTCCCAGTTGATCAATTTCCGGTAATCGTGAAACAGCTTGGGTTATGCGATCGTCAAAATCATTCATAAGCTCGCAAAAAGCCCCTCCTAGTGGAAGGGCTGGCTTTCATAAAATTGGAAAATGGGTCGAGTTATGCAGCTAGATTAGCAGCGGCAAAATCCCAGTTCACCAAATTATCCAAATAGTTTTTGATGAAAGCGGGTCGAGCGTTGCGGAAATCAATATAGTAGGCGTGTTCCCACACATCCAACGTCAGCAAGGCTTTTTGTCCTTCTGCCACGGGATCAACCGCATTGGGTGTTTTGGTCACTTTCAAGGTGCCGTTGTCATCCACTAACCACGCCCAACCGCTGCCAAACTGCGTGGTTGCTGCGGTGGTAAATTCTTCCTTAAATTTTTCAAAGCTGCCAAAATCTTTATCGATCCGAGCCGCAAGATCGCCTGTAGGAGTTCCACCACCACCAGGTTTGAGGCTACTCCAAAAGAAAGTATGATTCCACACTTGGGCAGCGTTGTTAAACACACCCTGCTTACTGGCATCGTTATAAGTCACTTTAATGACTTCTTCTAAGGGCAAGCTTGCCAGTTCGGTATCAGCCGTAAGTTTATTCAGGTTGTCTACATAAGCTTTATGGTGCTTGCCGTAGTGGTATTCAAAGGTTTCGGCTTTCATACCATACGGCTCTAGCGCGTTAAAGTCGTAGGGGAGGGGTAACTGTTCAAATGCCATGAGTTCTTCTCTCTACTAAATCTAGGATCAGGATCTAAAGCCTTTCTGCAAGGTAGTTTACCTGGACGGATTACACGTTCCGCAATGGGAACCTCTCCTCTAGCAGAAACAGAACTTTACAGTTAGATTCTAATGCGAAACGCCCATTTCAGGAACCGTCCATAGGATTGATTTAGGCGCAAATTATTAGATGGAATATAAGGTGTGTGGGTCAGTAAGGGGGTAGCAATGGTGAAGCAGAAATTGAAGCGTAGTAGGATGAAGCAGCAGGTGCTTGGATGGGTGGCAGTGGGTTGGGCGCTGGTGTCGCTGAGTAGCTGTACAACAACTGGCGAGTTAGTGAGCGAAACAGGCTGTACCGAGGCGATCGCCCACGCAACTCAAGCTTGGCGGGTGAATTACTACAGCGATCGCACCCGTCAAAATCCCAATAATCAGCGCCTCGTGGAGTTTGGCAGTGCCGAACGGGTCACACGCAATGGCAAAGTAGAGTCGCCCCAGCCACAAGCAAAATCAGTAGAACTTGGCACTCAAGAAAAGGGCGTGTGGTATCCCCCCGTGCCGCCCCAACCCACGGCTAGCGAGATGGCAGAAAGTCGCGAAGCGGGAGAACGGATTGGCTCACCGGAACTGTATCGAGCCGTAAAGTACACCTTCGTCTGTGGTGCAGGAGAACTGGAAGCGGGTGCAGACACCTATCAAGCGGCGTTGGCGCAAATTCAAGCGGAGCAGCCGATTAGGGTTAGCTACGGCATGGGGCGAGTGTTGGGCACAGTTTCACCAAATAATGCCGGGATGGGCAACAATTCAGAGTCGGAATCGACTCCGCCCGTTAATGTTCCTAGCTCCAGCCCTAAACCTGCTGCATCTACAGCCCCTTTACCCACAGTTTTGTATGTTGACGTAAATAATGGCAGCGATCGCAATTCCGGCACCGATGGATCACCTTTAAAAACGATTGCTCAGGCGATCGCCCAAGTGCGCCCTGGCATGACCATTCAACTCAGCCCCGGCGTTTACAACACGGGCACAGGCGAAGTATTTCCGCTGAAACTTCCCCAGAACGTAACGCTGCGCGGTAATCCAGAATCTCAGGGAAAAGGCACTCAAATCACGGGCGGCGGCAAGTTTCTCAGCCCCACTTGGGCAGGGCAAAGCGTCACAATCGTGGCGACCGATGGCAGTCAGGTTGTGGGATTGAGCCTGACCAATCCGAACTCACGCGGCACCGCAATTTGGATGGAAGCGGGGGCACCGTTGATTGAAGCTAATCGCTTTGTGGGCAGCGATCGCGAAGGCGTGTTTGCGTCTGGTACGGCTACTCCCACAGTTCGCAACAATCTGTTTGAGCAAAACGGCGGCAATGGCATTTCCTTTACCCGCGACAGTGGCGGCACTATGGAAGGCAACACAGTCCGCTATAACGGCTTTGGCATCTCGGTCAGCGATCGCGCCACGCCCAGACTCATTCGCAATCAGATCAGCCAAAACAAAGACGGCATGGTAATCAACGGCGACTCTCGCCCCCTACTCAACTTCAACCGGATTATCGACAACGGACGCGATGGCATCGTCGTCACCAACAACGCCAGCCCCACCCTCAGGCAAAATTCCTTCAGCGACAATGAACAATACGATCTGCACAACACTAGCAAACAACCCCTCAATGTCGAAGCAGGCGCGATCGCGGGTCTAAAAGTGGAAGGCAAAGTGAATTGATTAGCGGTCAGCTTTCGTTGCTGCACTACACCAGAGTTATTAGGTAGCACTGTTTTTATGTTTGTGCATTTTGTATTCCTTCGTTTCAAATAGAAAGTCGCACAGTGTCTTAGCTGAATTAACTGCTAATCTCGCATGATGTTCCAACGGTTTATACGAAATGCTGTGTGCATCGCTCATCGTATTTCGTAAGGTAGCTAAGCCAGAAACTATGTTGGTCAGCCCAGAGAGGATCTGTCGCATACATTCTGCAAGGTTCTCCTGCCCTGGCGAAAGATTTAAATGTCTTTGAACCCTTTTATACATTTTCGGGAGATTCCCATCATATTCTGGTGGATTGGTGTCTAACTCTTTCTCAATTGCAGATAAAACTGCCTCGACGAGAGAGCGTGCATTGGTGATTGCTCCATCAAAATCACCTTCAGCAAGCTTCTTGTCACATTTTTTGATTTGCTCATCGATAAAAATATGTGTTAACTCAACAGAATTTTTATACGGATGTGACAACTCGATTTGAGAACCACCCAATTTATAAACTTCCCATTTCTTGCCCACAGGTCGTAATTCATAATTATCAAATTCGAGAAATTGGTTGAGATGTTTGACTGCAATGGAAATTTCGAGTTCCGTGCCAATAAAAGGACGAGGATCAACCGCTTCAACCAGAATGTCTTTCATAGTTGGCGTGTCATTAAGTTCACGTAACTTCTCCTCGGCGTAATACCAACGTGAAGGCAAATCACTACCATATGTGTTCTTCAAACCAAATCCATCAAAAAATGAAACCAGTTGTGGACCACTTCGATAAGGTGAAAGCCCTCGATTACCTGTAATAACAGTGCCAAGAGCCGATATTGTTTCTTCCGATAACTTCACACTTCAACCAACCTTTGTTACCTGACCAACAATTCTAAAGTAACTTTTCCATAAGGGATTAAGCCACCCAAGCTACTGTTTAGACTGACTCGATTCAAGGAGGCGATTATTGGGCGATCGCTAGGGCTTATCCGATTCTGGAGAGCCAAAGATCAGGATTTGTTAGTCCACACCAAAGGCGCGATCGCCCTAGCACTCAACCCGCAATTCAGCCTATGATTGCATCAGCAAGGTAAGCTTAGTACTGAGTAATAATCCCTAAGCTTGATTGACGAGAAAGTTGGTGTGAGGATTTATGACAGCTACCCCTTATTTATCAGTTGTTGCAACTTCCCGCAATGACAACCATGGCGGCAACATGCTGCGGCGAATGCAGATTTTCATTAATGGGTTGTTGGAACAGTGCCGTCGTCATCAACTTGATGCAGAACTCATCCTGGTTGAGTGGAACCCACCCTCCGATAATCCTTCTTTGGCAGAGGTACTCTCCTGGCAAACTGAAGGCAGTCCTTGCGTCGTCAGAATCATCCAAGTACCGCCAAAGCTACATGATCAACTCAATCATTCCGCCTCTCTGCCACTGTTCCAAATGATTGCTAAGAACGTGGGCATTCGTCGTGCCAGAGGGCAATTTGTCTTAGCCACAAACATTGATTTACTGTTTTCCGACGAGCTATTTAGCTTTATTGCATCTCGTCAGCTACAGACAGGCGCAGTATATCGGCTCGATCGCTATGATGCCGAATCAGATGTTCCCCTCAACGCCCCTCTAAGTGAACAGCTAGACTACTGCGCCCAAAACATTCTTCGCATTTGCCATAAAAATGGGTTCACCGAAACGCAGTACGAGAAAACGCAGCATGAGGAAGCTTCATCCCCCATCGAACCGGATAAGCCACTAGCCGAAGCACCTCAATCCACCCGGTACAGGCTACTAGAAAATGCTAAACCAGTTCTTGTCCCATTGAGAAAAGTTTATCAGCGCCTCTTTCCTAAAACGGTCAGGGATATAATCCTCAAAATCGTACCAGTTGACATTGCCGATTGGCTCATCAGTCAAAATCTGCTGACCGCTCAGATACCACCAGCCCTTTTGGAATCGGATATAGAAACTCCGCTACACGAGCCGCTACATGAGCAAGAGGAGGATCTATCTGCACTATGGCGCTATCCCCAACTTCACACTAATGCCTGTGGTGACTTTACGCTCATGTCTAAAGAAGACTGGTTTGCAGTGCGCGGCTATCCTGAGTGGGAAATCTTCTCGTTTCATCTCGATTCTGTGCTGCTTTATATCGCGCACTATGCCGGGATTAAGGAAATCATTCTAGATGATCCAATGCGGATGTATCACATTGAACATACCTCCGGATGGACTCCAGAAACCGAACGGACTCAAATCCTCAACAAACGTCTGGCATTGTTAAAGGTACCTCAACTCAGCAGCGAACAGTTTGATGCTTTGGTTACTCTAATGCAACAAACGAAGAAGCCTCTGATTGTTAATAACGAAGAGTGGGGCTTGAATTCCAATGTATTACCAGAAAAAAGCCTGAGTTCAAATAGGGTTGTTTAGTTCAAAGTTTCAGGGCAAACCCCTTTTACAGATGTCAAGCTAGCTGAGATTAAATCGTAACTTTTTCAAGACCAATTACATGCCGAAATAGACTAGTCCAGTAAGCATATTCAGCAGCCCAAACGACTCACTTCTTTGAGTAACTTGCTCAGTTCAATTATCTTCTGTTAAGCCGAATACGCAGGCGATCGAAAATAACCGGAGATCCATCCTCATATCTAGCGGACAAAATGCGAATTATTCCACTAGCACATACAACTTCAGGTTGTCCTTGATTAATGCGCCATATCTTTCCAGGTTGCCTATCTTCAAATTGGCAATTTTGACCAATAGAAACTTGATCAATATAGATAATCTGATGTTTGTAAAAAGCTTTAGCTCCATCATAGGGAAATCCAACAGCATCTACAAATCTAAAAATTTTTTCAGCGCTCCAATCCCAGTTAATGTAATAATCCTCTTCATCGCGCCACAAACTATGAGTAGCCTGAGAAGCTTCCTGTGGAGTCGCATTTAGCGATCCTGTCTCAACTTTAGCTAAAACTCGACTTGCCACATCGACATAAAGGTCAGACAGTAAAGAATAGGCATCTTTTATCTTCAATGGGTATTCGACTTGCAACTCACTTTGTTCATATATATCCCCTGTATCAATCGAATCACTTCGAGGATTTAATGCGGTAACACCTATTTTTTTTTCTCCTAAAATAAGCGCGGTCACAGTGGGTGAAAACCCTCTAAATTTAGGCAGCAAGGAATCGTGAATAACAATATATCTTTTATCTATCGGACTAATTAAGTATTGCCATCCAGCAATAAAGATTAAATCAGCCGAAGCTAATACCGAATCGCTAAGTCCTTTTCGCTCAAGAAACTTATAGCCTGAATGTAAACAAATAGATTCAATCTCATCATGAAAGTTATATTTTGCTTTCAATGCTTTATAAGATGCTACAAATTCGACTTGGCAAGTGCAGTGAAACTTACTTAAGAAGTTCAAGCCTTTAAAGCCAGCAACCAAAAAACCCACTCTTATCATGGCTTATTCTTATATCGATTTCATCATCGCAATTAGTTTACTAGAGACGGATAAAACTGCTTTTGACAACATTGAGAGTGAGATTTACTATCGAAAAGAGTTTAAGCTTTTGCTTGCTCTTCTAACAACAATCCGAAAGTTACCTACCTGCCATTCCAATTCAGATTAGTTTGGGAATCAAAAGTTTTGTATGGCAACCAAGAAGTTAACCTTTTTGTTAGTGGATCTTCACAGCCCTCTTGTCTTGCTAGTAAAATCCTATGTCCCTCTTGGGCTTTAGTATAAAGAGCAAGAATTTCTTTGAGACAATCTTGTACGTCGCAATCCATGGTTACATCCAATTATCATTGCAGTGAGTATCCGGCAGTAATGCCATAGTGTTGACTAAAGTTTGCACTAACTGGACATCTTTAACCGTTGGGTCTTCTGTGAAAAGGTCTTTAACATTTCCTACAAGCGATCGCTGGCATCTTCAACGAGCATAATCTTAAACCATCTGAAATAGTTTCCAAAGGCTTTAGGTGTTCAACACTAAAAATAGTCTCAACAGGCTGCCTAATATTGAGCTTTACTGAGATGTGGTTTTTGGATATGTTTGCTCAGTTGAAGCAGATATAAACTTGATTAAATCATTTGTTTATGCTAAGTTTCACTGGTCATCATCTCATAGGCTGCGATCACCTTAAGTTCTTAAAATGACGATTATTTCAGTCGTAATCCCCGTTTACAACTCTGCAAGTTGCTTACATGAACTCTATAGTCGCTTGAGAGACTCATTAGAAGCAATTTCAAATAACTTCGAGATTATTTTGGTTGAGGATTGTGGGAACGATTGTTGCTGGGAAATCATTGTGGATCTTGCTAGTAAAGATTCCAGAGTAAAAGGAATACAGTTTAGTCGAAATTTTGGTCAGCACTATGGTATTACAGCAGGCTTAGACCATTGCGAAGGAGACTGGGTTGTAGTAATGGACTGTGATTTGCAGGATCGCCCAGAAGAAATCCCTCGTCTATATCAAAAAGCTCAAGAAGGCTATGATGTGGTATTAGCAAGGCGAGGAAAACGCAAAGATCCGTTTATTAAGCGTTTAACATCTCGGTTATTTTATAATGTATTTAATTATTTAGCTGATCTAAATTACGACCCTGAAGTAGGAAACTTCCGAATAATTTCTCGAAAAGTTGTTAAAGCTTTCCATTCCATGCGTGAGCAGTTAAGGTTTTTTGGCGCTTTAGTTGATTGGATGGGTTTTCCAACCACAAGTATTGATGTTGAGCATAGTCTTTCCTTGCGACAAAGTACCTACACATTTAAAAAACTGTGGAAGCTTTCCTCAGAAACAATTATTGCTTACTCAGATAAGCCTTTGAAGTTATCCGTCCGGCTGGGATTTTTGATGTCAGTGACAGCTTTTATGTATGGTACTTTTACCTTTTTGCATTCGCTGATTTATCGCTCGCCTGTTGCAGGTTGGACTAGCCTGATAGTCTCCTTATATTTTATTGGTGGTATTATTATCTGCAATCTTGGTATTGTTGGAATTTATTTAGGAAAGACTTTCGACGAAACTAAAAAAAGACCACTTTATATTATTAGGAACTCCACATTTAGTTCAGTAAGCTCCTTTACACATGCAAGCCAATCATCAAACGGTTCAAGAACATCTTAGTGAATTTACTCAATATACACCTTGGGACGCAAGAGCTTTAGGACTTAATACTTTTGAAATTTCAACATGCTCAGAAGAGGTATTAAGGCTAATTGTCCAAAATGGTGTACCTGGTCATTACACGGTTAGAGTTGACCCATTATCTTCAAAGAAAGTGTTGCATGAATGTGGATTTTACTATTGTGATACTCTGATCGAACCGTTTTGCACTTCGGAGAGTTTTATTGATTTTCAGAATGACAGTGTTCATCTTTCAAAATCTACTCCTGTAGAAGATTTAATATCTATTTCGGCGAATGCTTTTTTTAATGGACGCTTCCATCGTGATTTTAATATTGATAAAAACCTAGCAGACTTTAAGATATATATTATGGCTAAAAGACCTTCATCAGACTAAAAATATTTTTGGGTTGCTATATTACAAAACACTGGCTGGTTTTTGGGGATATTCTGAAAATAAGATCGTGCTACATGCTCTAGGCAGTGATTATAGAGGTAGGGGATTAGCTAAATACTTTTGGAGTGCAGCTTGTCGAGAGCTATTTCGGCAAGGTCATAGTGAGTTGGTAAGCTCTATTTCTTTCTCAAACACTCCTGCATTGAATCTTTATATCTCTTTGGGTTTTAGATTTAGAAATTCTTATGATCTTTATCACTTAATGATTCAATAATAAAGTTTCTAACAGTTTAATCTAGCTGCTGTTTAACCATGGGTTTGATAGGCATGAACAGTCATAATTAGTAATTGCCTATTTTTAGCTATCTGAAGCCTTTAGATTGTATTTTATGAAAAGATGCCTACGTTGTAAAACTAAGTTCGATGGGCTGAGATGGACTTGTCCTCAATGCGGGTATCAGCCGTCAAAAACAAGCGGTTACTTATCATTTTCTCCTAACTTAGCGGAGAGTAATGATAGCTATGAAGCTGATTTTTTTGCTCAACTATTTGAACTGGAAGCCAAAAATTTTTGGTTTCGCTCTCGCAATCAACTATTAATATGGATTCTTAAAAATACATTTCCGATCGCCCAAAGTTGTTTAGAAGTTGGCTGCGGTACTGGGTTTGTTCTCTCAGAAGTTGAGCGATCGCTACCCCATCTCACTTCTGTAGGAGGTGAACTATTTTCTGTAGGACTAAATTTTGCAAATCACCGTTTGCTCAAAACCGAACTTCTTCAGATGGATGCTCGATCCATTCCGTACGAGAATGAATTTGATGTGGTGGGTGCCTTTGATGTTTTAGAGCATATCCCAGAAGACACAGTTGTTTTATCTGAAATGCATCGGGCTATTACTACAGGTGGTGGACTTATCTTAACCGTGCCCCAGCACCCTTGGCTATGGAGTCAGGCAGATAGTTATGCTCATCACGTTCGTCGCTATACAGCAACGGAACTGAGGCTGAAAGTAGAGAACGCGGGCTTCAAGATCATTAGAATGACCTCTTTTATGTCTTTACTATTGCCACTTATGTTCCTCTCTCGCCTGCGACAGCGCGAGTCGAAGGTTAAGTACGACCCAATAGCAGAGTTGAGAATTAGCGGTTGGTTAAATACTCTTTTTGAGATTATTCTCAATCTAGAGCGAATGATTATACAAACTGGTCTATCGTTGCCCGTCGGTGGATCTCTATTACTGGTTGCTAAAAAACTATAGGAGATGCCTGTGCCTCAAATCAATCGTGGTGTTCGTTCACTGTTGTCAAGTCCATTTATTTACGACTTATTCACAAAGTTAATTGGAGAAACTTCATATCGAAGGACTTTAGTTGAGCAATATATTTGTCCGCAAGAGAACGATCGCATTTTAGATATTGGCTGCGGCACTGGTAAAATTGTCCAATACTTGCCCAATGTCAACTACTTAGGATTTGATGCAAGTCAAAAGTATATCAAAGCAGCCCAAGCAGAGTTTTATAAAGAAACTAAAGACTCAATATCAACTAAACAAGTCAAGTTCGTTTGTCAAGAAGTTAATGCGAACAACATTAAAGAAAACGCTTGCTTTGATATCGTTTTAGCTTTAGGCATCCTTCACCATCTCAGCGATCTAGCGTCTCTAGAACTTTTTAACACAGCAATTCGCAATCTAAAACCGGGCGGAAAACTAATTACTTTTGATGGAGTTTTTACGGTCAATCAGTCCCCTTTAGCTCGATGGATCATTTCAAAAGATAGAGGACAAAATGTTCGCACTGAAGAAGCTTACTTAGCATTAGCCTCTCAAGTATTTTCTAAAATCACTACTAGCATTCGCCATGACTTAATAAGAATTCCATATACACACATCATATTAACTTGCACAAAATAATTCCTTACTTCTTAAATCTGTAATGGCAAAACTTCGCTCACTCTGCCTTACCTCATTTAGATTGAGTCCTCATTTAGCCTTCTGTCTATATCAATACATCTATTAAGCTAATGAGAGTACTTAAATGAAAGCAATTAAACGAGAAGTTAAAGCGAGATGGGAAATTTTACTCCTGCTCCTGCTGCCTTTTTTACTACTACTAATCAATCAAATCTGGATATTTCACCCTAACGGTGCCATTGACCCTTGGATTTATTCTGGTTACTTTATTCGGCTAAAGCAATACTTAATCGCTTTTCCCGATGCCTACTATGGCTCACGGCTGTCATGGATTCTGCCAGGATATTTAGCATACTCTCTCTTTCCGCCTTTAGTCGCGAACTACGTTTTGCATCTTGGTTTTTATTACCTTGCCACTCTCTCGCTTTACCTCATTCTTCAACCTAGTGTTGGCAGACGAGCCGCTTTCCTCACCAGCATATCCATGGGCTGCTACGCTTTCTTTCTACTAGCAATGGGCTGGGACTATGTAGATGGAGCAGGCATTACCTATTTTTTACTGACAGTACTGATGCTTAGTTGGGCAGCGAGAAAGGAAAGGTGGGCACTCTGGATGGGTCTAGCAGGTGTTTTCTTTGGCGCTTTGATTTACACCAACGTCATTTTGTTGATATTTGCCCCCCCCCTACTCATCTATTATATTTTGACTAATCGTCCTCATCAAAGAGGAAAAACGTTGATAAAGATTGCTGCTTTTGTGGGTGGCATTTTAGCAATCACCCTTGTGTTAGGCAGCATCAGCTATGCAATTGGGGGCAAGTTTTTCTTTTTTATGCCCTCAGTAAACTTTGCACTCGGTAACGCGGGTAAGCCAAATCCTTGGCGAATAGATTGGCGTGAATGGTTACCCGAAGCAACATGGCTAATCTTGCCGCTCGTCGTCGTATTGGGGAGTACAGCAAGCCTGGTTTTGTCTCAGGTAAGGAAGCCTTTTGCACCGTCTGATGTTGTGCCTCTTCAAGCCATTTTTATTGTCAGTTGTCTGAGCATGATTGTATTGGAAGTGAAAGCTGTACCTGTTTTACAGCATATTCACTATGTCAGTTACCTAATCCCCCCCTTGTTTTTAGCCATGGGAGTGCCATTGAAATCGCTGAGGGGGCTTTCAAACGGTAGCTTTGTTTCTGTTGCGACTTTTGCATTAATTCTGATCGTCTTCCCGCTTATAGCTGTTCTTGTGTCTAGTGATCAGCCGATCGCTCTAAGTTTACTGTTTTTGGCAGCCCTTTTATTCTCAGTTGCTAGTGATTTTAATCAAAAGAAAGTCGGTAGCATTTTGGCAATTGCGCTGCTGACCATAAGTGCAAGTTTTTCCTTTGCCCAAGGGTGGACTATCAATCAAAGTGTAAAGCAACTTCAAGCAAATGCGGTGTCCTCAAAGGCGGCAATCGATAGCCACCTGACCGTTAGTACGGTGCAAAAGCTATTTAGAGAAATTGATCCAACCGTTAGTGTGTTCTTTTGGTACTCGCTCAAAGAGTTAGAAGTTTATCGGTCTATTTCCTCAGCAACTTTGTGGGGATATCGTTTGATCGGCGAAGAGTTTCCTGGCTTGCAGGAACCTGGAGTCTCTAGTAGTACCCCTTTATCTCCCCAACGGCTGAGTGGGTTGAAGACTCAGCTTACAGCGTCACCCAAGGTTGCGATTTTCTCTCAGCAAGAAGATGCATTACAACAGGCGATTAATTCGTTGAAGACAGTAGGTTTCACGGCTAAATCTATCGCGACTTATCCCATCAAGCAGGATACGATCGCGTTCACCATTACGATTATTGAAGTCTCAAAACTAAAAGACACTCTGTAACTCTCAACTGAATTAAAATTTCTGCAACGTAAATAGTGAAGCCCTACCTAACTCAAGCACACTTAGGACTCATTTCGCTCTAATCTCCTCAATACACTTATTAAGCTAATGAAAGCAATTAAACGAGAAGTTAAAGCGAGATGGGAAATTTTACTCCTGCTCCTGCTGCCTTTTTTACTACTACTAATCAATCAAATCTGGATATTTCACCCTAATGGTGCCATTGACCCTTGGGTTTATTCTGGTTACTTTATTCGGCTAAAGCAATACTTAATCGCTTTTCCCGATGCCTACTATGGCTCACGGCTGTCATGGATTCTGCCAGGATATTTAGCATACTCTCTCTTTCCGCCTTTAGTCGCGAACTACGTTTTGCATCTTGGTTTTTATTACCTTGCCACTCTCTCGCTTTACCTCATTCTTCAACCTAGTGTTGGCAGACGAGCCGCTTTTCTAGCGAGCGCAGCGATGGGTAGCTACACTTTCTTTCTACTAGCAATGGGCTGGGACTATGTAGATGGAGCAGGCATTACCTATTTTTTACTGACAGTACTGATGCTTAGTTGGGCAGCGAGAAAGGAAAGGTGGGCACTCTGGATGGGTCTAACAGGTGTTTTCTTTGGCGCTTTGATTTACACCAACCTTATTTGGTTAGTATTTGCCCCCCCCCTACTCATCTATTATATTTTGACTAATCGTCCTCATCAAAGAGGAAAAACGTTGATAAAGATTGCTGCTTTTGTGGGTGGCATTTTAGCAATCACCCTTGTGTTAGGCAGCATCAGCTATGCAATTGGGGGCAAGTTTTTCTTTTTTATGCCCTCAGTCAGTGTTGTACTCGGAAATACAGGGAAACCTAATCCTTGGCGAATAGATTGGCGTGAATGGTTACCCGAAGCAACATGGCTAATCTTGCCGCTCGTCGTCGTATTGGGGAGTACAGCAAGCCTGGTTTTGTCTCAGGTAAGGAAGCTTTTTGCACCGTCTGATGTTGTGCCTCTTCAAGCCATTTTTATTGTCAGTTGTCTGAGCATGATTGTATTGGAAGCAACAGCTTTTCCTATTTTACAGTTTCCTTTTTATGCAACCTATCTAATCCCCCCCTTGTTTTTAGCCATGGGAGTGCCATTGAAATCGCTGAGGGGGCTTTCAAACGGTAGCTTTGTTTCTGTTGCGACTTTTGCATTAATTCTGATCGTCTTCTCGCTTGTATCTGCTTATGTACCTGACGATCGACTAATTTTGGTATCTGATGATCAGCCGATCGCTCTAAGTTTACTGTTTTTGGCAGCCCTTTTATTCTCAGTTGCTAGTGATTTTAATCAAAAGAAAGTCGGTAGCATTTTGGCAATTGCGCTGCTGACCATAAGTGCAAGTTTTTCCTTTGCCCAAGGGTGGACTATCAATCAAAGTGTAAAGCAACTTCAAGCAAATGCGGTGTCCTCAAAGGCGGCAATCGATAGCCACCTGACCGTTAGTACGGTGCAAAAGCTATTTAGAGAAATTGATCCAACCGTTAGTGTGTTCTTTTGGTACTCGCTCAAAGAGTTAGAAGTTTATCGGTCTATTTCCTCAGCAACTTTGTGGGGATATCGTTTTATTAACGAAGACTTTCCTAGTTTGCAACCTTATGGAGTGTCTGCTAGCGAACCTCTTTCTCCTGAGCGGCTAAGCGGGTTGAAGACTCAGTTTACAGCGTCGCCAAAGATTGCGATTTTCTCTCAGCAGGAAGATGCGTTGCAACAGGCGATTAATTCGTTGAAGACAGTAGGTTTCACGGCTAAATCTATCGCGACTTATCCCATCAAGCAGGATACGATCGCGTTCACTATTACGATTATTGAAGTCTCAAAATTAAAAGGCGCTCTATAACTGTCATCCATATTGCTATTATTCAACGAGCAGCCGATCGCCAATAGGAAATAACTCTGACCATGGGTATCAATCAATTTTTTCAGGAAACACCAGTTCAGCAAGTCAAAGATTACTGGAACAGTCGTCCTTGCAATATTCGCCATTCCACTAAACCAGTGGGCACGCGCGAATACTTTGATGAGGTGGAAGCCCGGAAACACTTTGTTGAGCCGCACATTCCCACCTTTGCCGAGTTTGAGCGGTGGAATGGTAAGAAGGTGCTGGAGATTGGCTGCGGGATTGGCACTGCCATGGTAAATTTTGCGCGATCGGGGGCAGAGGTGACTGCGGTTGATTTATCCGATGAGTCGCTCAAGCTGGCAAAACAACGGGCAGAGGTGTATGACTTGGGCGATCGCATTTCCTTCTATCACGGCAATGCGGAAGAGTTAGGTCAATGGCTCCCACCCGAAACCTATGACCTGGTTTATTCGTTTGGGGTAATTCACCACACGCCCCATCCTGAGCGCGTCATTGAGCAAATCCGAAGCTACGTCAAACCGGGCAGCACGCTCAAGATTATGGTGTATTACCGCTATTCCTGGAAGGTGCTGTGGATTTTGCTAACTTACGGCAAAGGGCAGTTTTGGCGGATGAATGAGTTGGTGGCGACCTACTCCGAAGCGCAGGCGGGTTGTCCAATCACCTATGTTTACTCGAAGCAGGAAGCCAAAGATCTGCTGAGCGGATTTGAAATCCTTCACATGGAAGTAGACCACATTTTTCCCTATTCCATTCCCGACTATAAGGAATACAAATATACGAAAGTTTGGTACTTCCGCTGGATGCCCCAGTTTTTGTTTCGTTGGTTAGAACAAACCTTTGGCTGGCATCTGTGCATTACTGCCCAAGTGCCTAGCGAAACATCAGATCTTGAAAGTTAAAACCATTGGATTAGTGTTTAGGTTGGCTTGACTCCAAGGGCATAAGGGCGATCGCAGATTTTACCTCGGTTGTCTGAGATAACCAGCGATTGGCGATCGGCATTCGCCAGCCCACCCCAAAAGCGCGATCGGTGATTTTGAGGACGGGGGGAGCCTGCCGCCGCTTAAATTCGGCACGGGAGACGAGGCGAGTAATTTTGTTGACGATCGCCGGGTCATGTCCGGCTGCCACAATTTGGTCGGGTGTTTGCTGATTTTGGATCAGTCGCGCCAGAATATCATCCAAAATTTCGTAAGCAGGCAAAGAGTCTTGATCGACTTGCCCCGGTTTGAGTTCGGCGCTGGGGGGTTTGGTCAGAATGTTGGGGGGGATGATTTCAAGTTTTGAATTTTGAGTTTTGAGTTTTGAGTTTTGTTCGCGTAGCGTTTCTGTAGGAAATATTTTGAGTTCGGAGTTCGGAGTTTTGAGTAACTCCTTCGGAGATGCTACGCGAACGGAGTTTGGAGTTCGGACCTCGGATTTCGCACTTCGCACTTCGTCATTCGCCCTTGTGTTCAGCCATTCGCAGATGGAATAAACGCGGGTTTTGGGGACATCGGCGATGACTGCCAGACCGCCATTCATGTCGCCGTAGAGGGTGCAGTAGCCAACTGCCATTTCGGATTTGTTGCCGGTAGACAGGAGCAAATGCCCAAATTTGTTGGCGATCGCCATCAGCAAGTTGCCGCGAATCCGGGATTGAATGTTTTCTTCCGCGATGCCAAACTCAGTTCCAGCGAACATCGCATCTAAGGTGTGATCGTAGCCCGTCATCAGTTCACCAATCGCCAAGGTTTGGGTGTGAATGCCCAAATTTTCTGCCAGCTTCAGCGCATCGTCAATGGAATGGTCGGAACTGTAGGGCGACGGCATTAACACCCCCAACACATTCTCGCCACCCAAGGCTTCAGTGGCGATCGCAGCAACCAACGCCGAATCGATCCCACCGCTCAACCCGATTACTGCCCTAGTGAAACCACACTTGCGGGCATAATCACGCACACCGAGTACCAACGCTCCCCAGATTTCGGCATCTTCGTTTTCGGGCGGCAGGGCAATCTCCTCTGGCAGGGTGACTAAATCTTTGGCTTCCAGGTCATACTCCACAATCATCAAATCGGTTGCATAGGCATAGGCGCGACCGATCAATTCTCCTTGCCGATTAAATGCCACACTGTTGCCATCAAAAATCAGATCATCATTGCCACCGACCTGATTCACATAGACGAGGGGCTGATTAAATCGGATGGCGGCGTGCTTCAACATTGCCTCCCGCAACTGCTGTTTGCCTGCGGTAAAGGGCGATGCCGACAGATTAATGATTAAATCAACTCCTAGGCTTGCTAAGTCGGCGATCGGGTTGATCTGATAGTTGCGCTTGCCCCAAAATTCTTCGTCGTTCCAGAGATCCTCACAAATGGTGACCCCGATGTGGATAGGGGGGCAAGGGGCGAGGGGCGAAGGGTGCGGGGTGAGGTAGAAATGGTTGGCTTCCTGCCCTGATTCAAAGTAGCGATCTTCGTCGAACACGTCGTAGGTCGGCAGTAGGCGCTTGTGAAATACTTGCTGAATCTGTCCATTTGCCACCAACGCCATGCTGTTAAATAATGGCTTACCGCCTGCCTGTCTAGCTTGGGGATTTTCTGCAACAATGCCGATCAACACAGTCACTTGAGGTGGCAAATCTATGGCTAGCTGATTGAGGGCGATCGCCATCGACTCGATAAAATCGGGATGCATCAACAGGTCGCGGGGCGGATAGCCGCAAAGAGAGAGCTCTGGAGTCAGAAGCAACTGTGCGCCTTGCTGGGCTGCCTGATTTGCCGCCGCTAAAATCTGCTGAGCGTTACCAGCAATGTCTCCGATGGTGGGGTTAAGTTGGGCGATCGCAATAGCAATCTTCGTTAAGGCAATGTTCATAGTTAGGATTTGAGTCGAATATGGAAGTCTTTTACAGCCGCGCTTTTGCTATGGGGTGTTTCTCGAACCTCAAACATATCAGTTGCTCGAACTAAATCGCTGAGCTTTTTGTAACCATAATTTCGGGCGTTGCTGAATAGAAGCATGATTTTTGACTGTAGGGGTAGGTCTTGTGCCTACCCTGACGGAGATGAAGGGCAACCACAAGGGATTGCCCCTACGAATTTCATATCTCGATTCAGCAACACCTAATTTCGAGAGTCGAAAGATGGGGAAATTTTTATCGATTACCGCTAGCCTTACCATCCCAGATTGTAGTTCAGCCATTACAAGCCTTCTCCTAACTGAGCCAGAATGGTTTCGATTTGCTCTTTGAAACTGGGCAAGTAATCTTCAATAATTCCCCAAACTTCTTCCAGGTCTACCAGCACATAATCATGGATCAACACATCCCGAAAGCCTGCGATTTTTCTCCATTGCACTTCTGAATACAAATTTCTAAGGGATTGTGACAATCGCTTAGTTGCTTCTCCAATGATTTCAAAGTTGCGAACCATAGCGTCTTGAATCATTGAACTATTGAGAAACGGCTCACGTCCGCCGATTGTGTAGGTTTCAATCCGAGAGATGCACTGCATGATGTCATCTAAGTACACGCGATCACTCTATGAGAGACGATCGCCTCTCTTAGAACCTTGTCTCGAATGTAGCGATGTAAATTTTCTGGTTCGGCAACATCAACCTTACGATTCAGCAAATCTTCAAGATCCTGAATTAAGCTAATTCGATCGAGCAAGTTTCGTCCTTTTTCTAGGTTTACTAAAAAATCCACATCACTATCGGGGCGAGCTTCTCCTCGCGCTACCGAGCCAAAAATGCGAACATTCGATGCGCCATGATGAGCCGCGATCGCTAAAATCTCTTCTCGCTTCTTGCCCAACACCTCTGCAATTTCCAAGCCTTTTTCCTGCTTCATCCCTTAGCCTCCTGCCTTTAAATAAATACCATCGGTTTATCTTTATAGGGTGCAAATGCTTCGGCATCAAAGCGGTAGAGGCTGGCAGGTCGTCCGGCTCCACGGGAGACTTTCACCCCTGTATCGGCTAAAAAACCGAGTTTGAGCAGACGCGATCGAAAGTTTGAATAATCTGAAAAGTTATCGCCTAAAACAGTCGTGTAAAGCTGATACAAATCGCTGAGGGTGAACAGTTCTGGTAGCACTTCAAAGGCAACGGGGCTATATTCCAGCTTATTTCGTAACCGCCGATGACCGTATTCCAACACCTGGTTATGGTCAAACGCCAGCGCTGGAACTTGGCTGAGGGGATACCAGGCAATGCCGCTCACGCCATCGGCGATTAGCTCCGCTTCGGCAAAGCGCACTAGGGCGAAGTAGCTGACTGCAAGGTAGCGAATGCCATAGCTGTCGGCAGATTCACGCGGATCACGTTGCGGACCTCCAAACGTATAAAGCTGTTCTAGATACAGATTTTTCGCGCGAATTTTTTCTGCCAAAATCCGGTAGGCAGCATCTTCCAAAGATTCGCCTTGCTGCACCAGCGTTCCTGGCAAACTCCACTGCCCTAGAAAAGGGGGTTCATCGCGCATGACGAGCAGCACTAGCAAACGATTTTGCTCAGTGTCCACAGAAAAGATCACATTATCGACCCCGACTTTGAAGTCAGCTAGCTTGGGGCTGTCTGCCACTGGAGTTGCTTTTTTAGGGATGCGTCCTCGCATTCGTATAGATGCTCCCGGTGAATGTAGTCTTCGATCGCAGCAGTGAGTCCGTCGGTATCTTTATGTTTTCGGTAGGCAGTAGAAGAGGTATCAACACCCATCAGGTCTGCGATCGCCATCCTAGCTCCTCGCGCTTTCACCCCCTGCAACGCTGCCTCACTCAAAGGATAGCCCGGTCTTGGCACAATCAGCAGATTCACTTTTTGTAACAAATCCTCAACCTGATACCACGTTGGCAATTGGGGCACCAAATCAGACCCTACCACAAACGTAAAATCAGCACCATTCCAGCGGTGTTTAGCAATCTCCAAAGTATGCAGGGTGCGCGGCTGGCTTAAATCAGGGCAAAACTGCACAGTGGGGCGCGATCGCTGGAGGTCATCAATCAGCAGCTTTAGCATTGCCAATCGATGCACCAACGCAGTTTGATGCGCCTTAAAAGGATTATCCGATGCCCACACCGCTACCCCATCAAAACGGTAGGACAACCACGCCAAAATCGCTTGATGTCCAATCGTTGGCGGATCAGCACTGGTTCCAAAAAGAGCGATCGTTTGCATAAGGGAAATTATGAATGACGAATGACGAGTGGCAAGAGATAAATCAAAACTAGCGATCTCGTAGCACCATAACCCAAGATCAGTGGGTTCGTTGAGTGTGAGTAATGAGGTCAAGGAGGGCGGGAGAAGGATCAACTGGAAAAGCAGATAGGCTGTGAATGTCGCGGATAGCGGAGGGAAGACTTGCGACGGATTGGGCGGTGCGCTGGGCGATCGCCTCTAGAGAGTCGGGCGACTGGGTTAGTTTGCCATTTTGCATTACTAGTTGGAGGAGAGGGGCAGAGGGGGGGAGGGGGGGAGGGGGGGAGGAGTTTTGAGTTTTGGGTTTTGAGTTTTGAGTTATGTTCTGCTTTCCATTCCCTATTCCCTGTTCCCTATCTTCTGTCATCAACCCTAGGCGATCGCCCACTACAAGCCCATCTTTGTACTGTCGAAAAATTTGCTTGCGACCGGGATAGGTGATTTTGCCTGTAGATTCTTTCATCACGGGAATGCTGTCAATTTCGACCAGTTTGTAAACACCGTTGACGGGTGATCCTGTCACGAGTTGGGTGCCCAGTCCGTAGCCATTGATGCAGGCTCCGGCGGCGATCAGTTCGGCAATTTTGAATTCATCTAGATCGCCGCTGGCAAAAATGGGCACGTTGGGCAAAAGCTGGCGAATCTGTTGAGATAGGGAAACCAAATCTCCAGAATCAAGCCGGATTCCGGCTAACTGAGTTGCGCCTAACTGAAGTTGAGTGGCGAGATGGTGAGCAGCGGCGATCGCATCATAGGTATCAATCAACAGCGGCGCACCCGGAAAGTAGCGGTGAAAGGCGGTGAAAGCTTGTGCTTCGGTGCCTTGCGTTGCCGCCAATGCCATGACCAGAGAATGCGCCATCGTGCCAGCGGGTTTGAGTCCTAGCTTGAGTGCCGCCAGCACATTGGAAGTGGCATCTAACCCACCTGCCAGGGCTGCCCGTGCTGCCCAAATGGAAGCTTGGGGGCTAAAAGCACGACGGGTGCCAAACTCCAATAGGGTTGCTTCTGTCCCTGCCACATCTCGCAGTCGAGCGGCACGAGTGGCAATTAGTGTTTGATAATTCAGCGTGTTCAATAGGTAAGTTTCCACCAGTTGCGCTTGCCAAAGGGGCGCTTCTATCCGCAATAGTGGCTCGTTGGCAAAGACTGCCGTTCCTTCTGGCACTGCCCAGACATCCCCCGTAAATTTTGCGGTTGACAGCAAAGTCCAAAATGCATCAGGCGCGTGGTCAAAGATGCCTGTGGCTTGCAGGGCTGAAATTTGAGTCGGACTGAAGCGTAGTTTTTCCAAATAATCCAATGCTTGCGCTAAACCCATGGCAATCAGATACCCAAAGTTTTGAGGTAAACGACGGGTAAATAGTTCAAAGCTAGCGTGTTTCTGTTCCAACCCTTCACCGACGTAGCAAGCAGTCATGGTGAGTTGATACAGATCGGTGAGCAGGCTGTAATCTTCGGGAGCGATCGCCAGTTCTTGATCATTCTCTTGCTCATTCAACGCCGCCCCTATCTCAGCCTGTGGATTAAGAGACATAGACCTATTCATGCTCTACCTGAAATCGTGCTTTTTAATTATAGTAATAAAAACCATAACTTAGGAGTCAGATTAGCCAAAAAACCTATTTTTAGTTTTACTTTATCTGATGAAATCAGTTTCAGGCAGGAAAGTATAGGGAATTTAGAGAATTTGAGTTTTGCAGATTATAGTAAATTCTATTAAAATAAGAGTTTTTCCTGTCAATTTTTCCTGTCAATATTGCTTATCTTGACAAGATCTTAAGATTGAGAAACATCTCACTTTAGGTTGTTTGTCGCCGGATACCGAGGGAAAGATTAGAATCTGTAGAAAAACGACATTGGGAGCTTTTCAGGCATCATGGCGGCATTGTTTTATTGGCACATATTGTTTTATTGGCACCTTAGTAGGGTTCGGTGCAAATGACCCTGAATGACGGGGTTGCACAAATCAAAAGTGTGGCAGACATGGTGGTCTATGTTTGGCTAGGGGCGATCGCGATCGCCTTTCTGTTGGGCAAAAAAATTCACCAATGGGGCTTCAATTTGCCAACCTTGCCGGGATTATGGAGTCCACCTATGGGCGAATTTACCCGCCAGCCCTACCGCTATCTCACCCAAAATGCTGAATCCTTTCTCTTTTTAGGTGGCTTATTGCTGCTGCGGGGCACTCGCGATTGGGTCATCGTCACCTTGGGCGCTCTGCTAATCGATTGTTTCAACGGATTATTCTTCCCAAAAAGCGCTAAATATTTGGGTGCCAATAGTATCTTATTCAGCTATTTAGGATTTCTGCTGCTGCGGGGCTATTTTGAAGGGGGCATCATTGCCATTTTGATCACTATTTTAGTGGGCTTTGTATGCAGCAAAATGCTTTGGGGCATGGTGCCTGTGGCAAATTCCCCCGGATGGAAAGGGCATCTGCTCAGCTTTTTGGGAGGGGCGCTGATGGCATGGGGACTGGATGCGATCGCCCCCTTCTTTCCCCTTAGCCAATTCTGGTAAAAGTCTTGATAAGTTCTAGTTGCTTATTCTTACCCGCAACAAAAAATATAACCCTTTTCTCTTTACCCCCGACTCCTTAACCCCGACACCAACGCCTCCCCCGCCTGATAGGTGATGCCTGCCTGCTTAAACCGACGCAAGGCTTCCCCTAGGCGATCGCAATCCGCAATCAAACTAATTCGCACATAGCCTTCGCCGCCACTACCAAACGCATTTCCCGGTGTGACTACTACGCCCGTTTGCTCCAAGAGCGAGAAGGCAAAATCCGTAGACCCAATCCCAGGCGGACAAGACACCCATAGATACATCGTGGCTTTCGGTTTGGGCACTGTCCAGCCCAGTTCTCCTAAACCTGCAATTAAGAAATCGCGGCGAGTCCGGTAGCGGGCTTGCACCTCATGCAAATAGACATCCGGCAGTTGCAGCGCGGTTTCTGCCGCCGTTTGCAGTACCCGAAAAATACCATAATCAAGGTTGGTTTTTAGCGTCCGTAACCCTTGCACCACATGGCGATTGCCCACCACAAACCCAACTCGCCATCCTGCCATATTGTAGGTTTTAGACAAGGTATGAAACTCTACGCCAATATCCATCGCTCCAGGAATTTCGAGCAGACTGGTCGGCTGATAGCCATCAAACGCTAGTTCTGCATAGCACAGGTCATGCACCAACAGAATTTCGTAATGACGGGCAAAGGCAACGGCTTCTTCAAAAAACTCACGGGGTGCGGTAGCAGCAGTGGGGTTGCTAGGATAGTTGAAATAAAGAATTTTTGCCCGTTGTGCGACTGGCTCAGGAATGGTCGAAAAATCAATTACCCAGTCATTTTCGGGCTTGAGCATCACGTCATAAATTTCGGCTCCAGCAATCAAGGGACCGCGAAAGTGAGCCGGATACGCTGGACTAGGCACCAGCACCAAATCGCCAGGGTTAACATATGCCAATGCAAGATGGGTTAAACCTTCTTTGGAACCCAATAGTGGCAGTGCTTCTCCTTCAGGATCGAGATCGACTCCATAGCGCCGCTGATACCAATTGGTAATCGTGCGGCGAAAACTGGCAGTCCCTTCAAATGGGGGATAGCCGTGATTGGCGGGATCTTGCAGAGCGGCGATCGCGGCATCGACCACAGGCTGAGGCGTAGCACCATCGGGATTCCCCATCCCTAGATCAATCAGATCCAGCCCTTGCTGACGAGCATTCACCTTCAATTCATCCAGCCGCGCAAACACATAGGGAGGTAGCGTTTTGAGCCGATCTGCGGGAGTCAGCCAATCTAAAGTCATTCCGACACCTCATCAATAGAAAACTTAGAGGAAAGCAATGAGAAAAGAGCAGTATCACTTTTGCCGTCCTGGGGAGCCATACTGTCCTCCTCTCCCGATCGCCCGCTCCCTCGACAGACGGCTGTAGTAGACACCATCGCCGCCATCAACTGAGCCGATTCTACCTGAAACGGCAGGCGATGAATATCGGAGGATTCGGCACAGGCAACTTCTGCCGCGTGGTGCAAATCGGCGATCGAAATCGTTGCCATACCTAGCTCCGTCAGGCTTCGAGGTAGTCCAATATTGGCATAAAATTTCAGCAATTGTTGCCGTGCAGTGGTTGCCAACTGGCTCCCCTGCACCAGTTCCTCTAACCGGAGTTGCACCAAGATGCCATATGCCACCTTTTCGCCGTGAAGAGTGCCGTGGCTTGCCAATAAATGCGTTAACCCGTTGTGAACTGCATGGGCAGCAACCGTGCGACATTGGGCACCACCTAATCCGCCAATCACGCCTGCCAGCAGCACCGAGGCATCGACGACATCCTGCCAGTCTTCACTTCCAGGGTTTTGCAAAGCGCTGAGGGATTTTTGCAGCAGAATATCGCGTAAGACTCTGGCTTGCTGGACGGCTCCAATCAAAAGGGTTCGTTGGGAATGTCCACTGCTCACAGAGGCTTCATACCACTTGGCGATCGCGTCTCCAATCCCCGCCACCAGTGTTCGTTGAGGAGCCGTCGCAATCAGGTCATAGTCCAGTACAAGTAGCTGGGGGCAATGAGATAGGGGCACATCATAGAGGAAGGCACCGTCCTCAGAATAAACATTAGACAATGCCGTCCAAGCTGCACAAGTTGCCGCTGAAGTCGGCACCGTCACACTGGGCAACCCGCACTGATGCGCCAATAGTTTAGCGGTATCCAGAGCTTTACCGCCGCCAACGCCAATAATCACATCTGCCTGATGGGACTGCACTGCCTGCCGTAAAATTGCCAGAGTTGCCTCGCTGCAATCGGGATGATAGCTCGCTTGAGTGGCATTAAGGCGATGCTGTTTGAAAGCAGGTTGAAGCAGTGGATAAACCTTGGCTAGTGTGCGATCGCCCCCGACCAATAAGGGACGCTGTCCTAGGTGAGCGATCGCGCTCCCTACCGTTGCCAGCACTCCCTGTCCACGAATAACTTGAGCAGGCGAGACGCACAAGGTCGGCAGAATGGCGGAATGATTAGACATGGCAAGTAAAGTTTTTAAGGAAAAACGATAGAAAAAAGTTGCTTATGAGTTAGCCGCTTTAGGCAGTTGGGCAAGCTTCGCTGGATCAAGATAGAGTTCCATTTGGTCGTCATAGCGAGAGGCAAGCGATCGCTTCACTTCACCCAGATAGAGCGGCACCGAAACTCCCGGTTCTGGATGCAAAATCGTTCGCATCCGGATCGTCATTTTATCAGTCCCCTGAGCCAGTCGCCCTGAAGAATATAAATCGGCGGCAGCCTGTCGCAACGTGGCTTCTAGCTGAGTGCGGGTTAGGTCGGGGGATACCGCAATTACCACATTGGGTCCCCCATTATCAAACACGCGAGAAAACTGCATTGCGTCGGGAATGGAGGGGCGGATATAAAAGCCCAAACTCAGGGCATATAAACCGCCCGTTAATACTGCCATGAAACTGGTGATGCCGACCAAACGGAAGCGGATGCCCCATTTGAACAGCAAACCGAGAACCATCAAGACGGCACAAAACAGGGTGAAATATCCAACCCACTGAGCGATCGCGGTAATTTGAGCCGTTAGTGCCATAGTGCAATCACAAAAATCTAAAAATCTGATATTGAATCATTACCGACGCAGCAGAGCGATCGCGGTCAAGCTGATCAAACCTTAGTCAAACAACCAAGCTTTCACCCGCTCCAAGTTTTTCCAGTCGGGCTTGCGGACTAACCCATCCTGAATATTGTGTTCCACTTCTTCTCGCAGTTCATCCGCAACCATGAGGATTTGCTGAGTCAGTTCGATATGTTCCCGGACTCCCTTCTTGCCCCCTTCTAACATTGCCAGCGATAGATTGACCCGCGCTTGAGGATCTTGAGGATTGAGCTTGACTGCTTTTTGAGCCGCCTCGTAGGCTTTGCTGGGTTTTTCGGTCAATAGATAGAGCCACGATAAACACGTCCAAGCGGAACTTGTTTTAGGAGCGCGATCGCAGACCTCTTTGAATACTGGAATCAGTACTTCGGGAGATTCTCCCGCTTTATACCGCTCCAGTCCTTCATCAAAGAGAGTTTCAACAGTCTGAGTCATAGGTGAAAAGTGCAAAAATCATCAAAAATAGGCGATCGCCCAACGCGATCGTCAGCCTTTTAACTTTAAGCTGAAAACGACTTGCCACAGCCACAAGTTTGGTTCGCGTTAGGATTGGTGAACTGAAATCCTCCCCCAATCAACGCATCGCTGTAATCAAGCTGCATCCCATATAAATACAGCAAGCTTTTTGGATCACACACCACCTTAAAGCCTTCGTAGTCATACACTTCATCCGTTGCTTGAATATTTGCTGGATCTTCAAAATCCATCATGTAAGACATCCCAGAGCATCCGCCGCCTCTCACGCCAACCCGCAAACACAGGTCAACTCCTTGCTTCTCACGAAGCGCCAAAACATGGCTCAGGGCAGAGTCACTCATCAAAATTCCGCGTTGCTGAGATTGTGTAGCTTGGGTCATTGGCTTTCAAACTCCTTTGCAATTACTCGCCGTAAATCACAAGTATTTTTTCGGTTCATCTTCCATACTACCAAGGATAGATCAGGTCGGGAAAGCCGATGCTTTCTAGGCAGCAATTGTTGAACGGTGGCAAAATCCGCTGTAGTGGCAAAAACTCTACGCAGTAAGATGAATATCTACCCGATGATCACGCATAATTTTGATAGTTGCTTTTGAATTTGGGTAGCGCCGCTCTTACCGCTTTATGAATGTCTATGAATGCACTCAATCGTTCTACCCGTCGTCGCCTACAGCAGCTTAAACAAACCCCTAGTAGCGTATGGGAAGGCGATCGTCGCCAGTTGGTTGGATCTCAAAGCTCAGATTGGCTGGAATCCGGTAGTAACTCCACTGATGGCGACTGCATTCTTTGGGTCGATGGCTCTCAAGGAATGGTGAGAGCGATGGATATTGTTACACCAGATATCGGTTCCGAAGCGGTCGTGCGAACCCTGATTCGAGCGATGGAGCATCCCCATAATCCAGGAACGCCTGCTCGACCTAAGAAGATTGTGGTTCGCGATCGCGAACTACAGTTTTTTTTACGGGGTGTGCTACAGGATCTCGACATCACCCTGGATTACATGCCTGAACTGCCGCTGATCGATGAAATTTTTCGAGGATTTCAAGAAACCGTCAGCGCCCGTCAGCCCCAACTGCCGCCCCAATATGAAGAAGCTTTACTCGCCAAAGTCGATGAAATTTGGCATGATGCCCCCTGGGAAGTGCTTGCCGACCATCAAATTCTGGCGGTTGAATTGAATTATGGCGATGTAGGAACGCTCTATGTTTCCATCATGGGCATGTTGGGGATGGAATTTGGCGCTTTATTTTATCGATCGCTCGATTCACTCAGGCAATTTCGGCAGCGGGCGATTGATCAAAGCTCGATCGAAGAAATGCAGGCAGCCTTCCTGGGTCAAGATTGTTTATTCATTACCTATGAAACTGACGAGGATGATTTGGAAGACATCCCGCTAGATTTTCGGGAGCGATCAGCCGATGAGGTTGAGCCAGTATTTGGTAACTTGCATCCCTTAGAAGGCTTGCGATCGTTCTTATATAACGAAGAAGCTGCAACCCTTTTATTGGGCTTAGAAGCGCTACATCGTTTTCTGGGGCAGCATCGCCAAAAATTCAAAAATGATGCCTTCCCCCCTCTAAGCAGTCGCTATAAAATTCCACTGCCCGATGAAACCGATGCTGCCAAAACCACCCAAATTTCGGTCAAGGTCACAACACTGCCCGATTTGGCAAACGAACTCTTGGATATGGAGGAAGGAGACGAGGAATCTGAATTGTCTTTTCCAGTCGTGCGAGACGATCTCGTCCCTGAAAATTCCTTCTTGAGCTTGGGGATGATGCCCTGGGAAGTTCTAGAAATGCTGCGAATTGGTGGGGCATACTATCAACCGAAAGAAGCGCTGACTCAGGGTGGGGATGGCTTGCCAATTGTGATGATTCAAACATCGCGTCCCAAGGCAAAAACGCTGATTGAAGCGCTACAAGCGGCGGGTGGTTTGCAGGGCATCTGTTTTAATCCGGGCGAAAATCCTTTGATCGGCGATCGCTACGATATTGGTCTACTGCAAACGGGCAACGGTGATTTACATCTGTTTGGTGAGTTTGGCGAAACCGACCCAACCCACGCCGCCGCCCGTAAAAAATGGGATCAGCGCTGCAAAAAAACCAAAGGAGTTTGTGGGCTAATTATTGCCAAAGGATTAACAGGTGCTGCACGAGGTAACCCACAATTTAGCGACATGATGGCATTATTTGAGGCGAGTGCCATTACAACAAATAACCTGGGACTAGGCACACTGCAACTCACCATGGCTATGGATGAGTTTTGAGGAGAGATAGAGGAGTGAGTTTTGAGTTTTGAGTTTTAAGTTCGCCTCTTGCCTCTCGCCCCTCGCCGTTCTTCAAAATCTTGCTTCGTATTCAAGCTGGGCACGGGTATCGCCTGAAAAATCGGTGGAGCCACGGAATAGAAGGCGATCGTTAATCCGGTAGCGCAACCCAAATTGGGGCGATTGATCATTAGTCAACACTTTTAGCACACTGACTGAAATGGTCGGGGTAATATCCAGCGAGGCTTCTGCGCCTAGTCCCAATGTGCTGGTTTTGCCTGATCCGCGCGAGACATCAGTTGTGCTAGTGGGGAACAGGCGAAACTCGCTGAGTCCCAGAGCATTGCCGATCGCCGTTTGAACATTGGTGAACAGAGGCGTAGACCCCGCTAAGTTCGCAATGCCGAGCAGCGTATCGCCGCGCCCAAAGGTATCGACAAAGCCGCCGCCAATCAGGGACACGATTTCTTCTTCGCTGCGGGGTGGGCTACTGGTTAGTTCCAGAATATCTGCCAATTGGCTAGCGGGTCCATTCACCTCTGCCCGAACCCGAATGGTTTGCAATGACCCAAAACTGGATGCTGGAACGGGGACATCTAATATTTCGGAGGGAGCTAAGACCAATGGCTGACGGCGATTGTTGACTTGAGCCACTAGCGCCACTAAGCGAATATTGAGTTCGGGGTCAAGTTGGCGAGCGGGAGTAAAGGTTGCAGTTTGGGCAAAGCCGCGCTCCAAGGAAAATTGGGTTGTGAACAAGTAGAGTTGTCCGGCAGTGAGACGGATTACGCCTTCAGGACGAATTTCGTTAAAATTGCCATTTACGGTCAGATCTCCTTTGGCAATGAAGTTAAGCAGGGGCGGTTGGACAATGGCAACGCGATCGCCCAGAGTCAACTGCAAGCCAGCAAATTCTACGCCAGGGGCACTACCAGCCGCATCGCCTCCTGTTTGAGCGGTGACTGCTGCTGGATCAGAGAGGGCTACTTGACCATTACTGAGCAAAATAGTACCGCCGATCGTGGGGTTCAGCGCTGTTCTTCCCACAATCACTTCCCCATCAACCCCACCTTGATAAATTCCTTTGAGGTTGAGGTCAATTTTTTTCATCGATACGGTTAAGGGCGTATTCCAATCTGGGTCTACAGGTGTGAGTCGTCTTGAGATGGGAATCACGCCTTGGGCGATGATGCTGCCTTCACTAAAGGTGCCGACAATTTTCTCAACCCGAATGCGATCGCTGTCAAACCGGGCAACTCCGGTCACGTTGGTGAGGGGATCGGGCAGAGCGCGTGCTTTCAAAGTTGCATTGTTCACGCTGATTGTGCCCGTTGCGATCGGGTTATCGAGGGTGCCCCGAACTTTCACCTTGACTTCACCCTTGCCGCTGACCCAACTCACTTGATTAGTCAGCACATTTAATAGCGCTAATCCTTCATCTTTCACATTCAGATCAAGGCTAATTTGATCGCTGGCGGGGGCAACTGTGGCAAAAGGCAACTGAAACGGCAAGCTACCCGTTACGCTTAAAGGCTCTGTTTTAACGATCGCCACAGTGGTAGTAAAGTCAAGCCGCGCATTATCGTAAGTAAAATTGCCCCGCGCTTCTTGCACGGGAGTTCCATTCAGCACCCCGTTTGCCAGACTAAAGGAACCCAGCGCTTGAGGATTGGTAAACTTCCCAGAAATGGTCGCAGAGCCGTTTAGCAGCCCTTCTGAGGCGATAGGCAGGTTGACAAATCCAGTTAACGTATCTAAGGGCAGATTTTCGACTCGTAGTTGTCCCGATTGTTCATCGCCCAAAACCCGCCCAGAAAAGGCGATCGTGGCATTTCCTGATTGCAATCGCAGCGGCACTAGGTTTAGGGCACCATTCTCAAAACTGCCGATCGCCACGATTTTGTCCGCGTTAAATCGTCCCCACTTAAACTGGTCGCCTTGAATATTAAACTTGGCATTCACTCCGGTATTGAGCGAAGCCGCTACGTCGATCGTGCCTGTGAACGTCCCCTTCAAATCGCGCAGTTCTGGTAAGGGAGCCGCAGCGGCGATCGCTTGATTCTGGGCTTCTAGGGTTTGGAGTTCTGCCAACCGTCGTAGCTGGGTTTGAACCGGAATCAGAGTCGTGTCAAAGGGAACTGTCTTTAAATCCGCCGCAGTGCCAGAGATTGGGGTGCGGCTGTCCCGCTGGAAGTCTTGCAACTCAAAAAGTTGAAGCGCGGTCAAAACATCTTGAATGTTGCCCTGCTGAATCGCGATCTTGGCTGTGGCTTGGGGATCAGCAGCAAAAGGTTTCACCGTTGCGCCAATTTGCACCAGAGTATCGCCTCGGCGCAGTTGCCCTTCGGTGAGCGTGGCGATGCTATTGGCATAGTTGATCCGTCCGGTAAACTGCTCGGCGCGGTAGTCGCCTAAACCAGGTTGGGCGATCGCTACGGTGCCATTGGCAGTTTGGCGATCTAAGTTGACGGCAATATCGCCATCCAGAATACCGCTAGGAGAGAACGCTGACTGCACACCGGGGATTTGAATTAGAGCCAGGGGCACGTTTCGTAATTCGGTGAGCAATAGACCGCCCTGGGTGCGACCCCGTGCGATCGCCTGATCTCGCTGAATGTAGAAGCCAGTGGGACGAAAGCGAGGATCGAGGGCAAGGGCAATGCGATCGCGATCGCCCCGCAAATCCAGCGCCACTCCTTGCGACACCCGCACCGGACCTCGCAAATAGGGTTCAAAGGCAACGCCATTCAGCACAAACTGCTTCAGTACCGCCGTCCCGTCCACCACAGGAGCCGTCGGCGTTCCGGTAATCCGCCCGGTAAAGTCTGCGCGCCCTGCATATTGAACTGCTGCGGGAACGGGCGCTGCGGCATCTTTCAGATTAAAATCGCTCAGGCTGACATTGAGATCAAACCCCGTGATCGCCGGAGTGTCTGTGCGGACGGCAATCACACCATTGGCGCTAAATCCAGTTGCCGTCGCCTGTTGCAGCACAATTTGCCTGCCGTTCCACTGCACTTGAGCCGTCAATGGCGCTTGAATGACAGATAGCCCTTCCGATAGCAGGGCAGTTCCCTGAACGCGAATGTCTGAAGGCTGAAATGAGTCTAAGGTGCCAGATGCGTTAAATTTACCGCTGAGCAACCCTCGTAAATCAGGCGAGAATTGAGCTAATCCGATGCCTGCGAGAATGGCTGAGCCGCGCCACAGACCATTTGCAACGACAGCTTGAGGGGCGACAGTGCCGCCTCCGACCTTGAAAGAACTATCTTGCAGTGTGATGATGTTATTTGCAATCACTACCTCTCCAAAGCCGGGATAGGTGCCATTGGGTGCCTGAAACTGCGCCACGGTTTTGATCTGATTCGCGGGTCCTGAGACTTGCACCTGAGCATCCATGCGTCCGATCTCCACTGGCAATGGGCGATCGCTGTAGGCTTGGGCGATCGCATCTCCAGAGACATTCACCGCCTGTGCGCGAATCGCCACAGTGGGATTCGCATTGCCAGCGCTATCTTTGGCTGCCAGATTCACTCGCCCAGAACCGATGATTTGTCCGCCACCAACGGGCGTTGCCTGCACATCTTGAATCACCAGTTCTTCGGTCGCCGTATCCAGCTTAAAGGCAGCAGAGTACTGGCTTAAGGAAATGCGATCGACTTTCCCAGGGGCAGTGCTGCGCGCAGTTCCAGTTAAAACAGGTTCTTCAATTGCGCCTGTGAGCTTCAAATTGGTTTCGACCTTCCCCAAGACAGGCACAGGAGCCGTTAAGTTTAAGGTTTGTAGCAGATCGGGCAGGCTCGTAGAAGGCACTTTGATCGCGAGGTCAAAGCCTTTCTCCACATCCAACGTGCCGCTAGCAAATCCTGTCGCCTTTCCGTAAGTGCCTTTGACCCCATCTAAGCGAATTTGAGTATCGCGAAATTGCAACCGTCCACTGGCATTGGTGATCGGGCGTGGCACACCCGGAACTGCTAGGGTCGCTGCTGCAAAATCGGCGACCCCATTAATCGGCGTTTGGGTTGTGTTGGGGCGAAGTTCAACGGTGAGATTGCCGCCGCCGCGACCTGTGTATAAGTTGAAGGGTAGCCCAATCAAGCGATCGACTTCGGCTAGCTCAAAATTTTTGGCGCGGACGTTGAGCTTCGTATTTTGAGACGGCAGGATCGTTTCACCCGCGATCGCCACGGTGCCTTCTGTTCGCGATCGCCCCTCTAACTCATAGACGAATCGCTTATTCTGATCGAAAATACTAGCCTCACCGTTCACATCCGTCAGAAAAACAGGAACGCGCTTATTCTTAACAGGCTTAAGCGGCAGCAATTCAATATCCCCATCTCGAACTCGGATGGTGCCCAGAGTAATCATGCCCTCTTCTTGCTCACTGGCGAGTTGGGTGCCAATCCACCCTTGCTTTTCCTGCTCCAAGAAAACCGTGGGCTGCTCCAACGTCACATCCAGTTCTAGTTTGCGGCTCCACAGGGATTGCCACAGATTGAACTTCACGTCCACCGCTTTCATTTCAGCAGTATCGCGATCAGTCGCCGTTGCCGGAACGCTAGACTCCCCAAACCGAATGCCATTAAAACTAATCCCCTCCAACTCGCCCACTTTCACCGGACGATTCAGCGCTTCGCTCAAATTTTTAGCAACCAGCGGCGAAAGTTCTTCATGCAAAAACCTCCAGCCCCACCAAGCAGCCCCACCCAATCCCGCTGCCAGCCCAATTCCGACAGGTAAAGCAATGCGACGAAAACGGCGAAAACGAGACAGGGGAGCAGGTGGCGGCGATGAGGGGGTAGGGTCGTTCCCTGAATTTGGCGAATTAGTCATTTCCTAGGGCTTAGAAGACGGGTTTGCTAAAAATATACCGTCTACACTACTGGTTCTTGTACCCTAGTCAAGTTTAATTTAGACAGTCTGCCAATCGGCTCTCTCCATTTTTCCTTTTTCCTTCAATCCTTACCTAGTCGCTTCAGGTAATCCCAACCGCGCTGGGGCCACACATGCGATCGCCCGGTTCTTTCAGCAATCCACTGGGCTACCTTCGGTCCCGACCAAGTGCCACCATCCGGCGCAGGTTCTCGCAGCAGTTGCTGGAGTTCTTGCTGCTGTTCCTCGGTCAACAGCGATCGCGTGGAAGAGTACTGTCGCTGCTGGCGATTTTTGATGGCATCTGGACCAGCGTGGTTATATCGCCGGATAATGTCTTTGGCATAGTCATAATTTAAATCTACGGCTTGAGCCGCCCGTTTGATTGTCCAATCTTGGGCAACCAAGTGCAACAGTTGCCATCGACGCGCTTCCGAAGTGTCATCTGCCTGACGATAGCGGATTTTTAGCTGATCGACCGTCAGATGGGTCTGGAGTTCTGCTTTGGGTGGCATTCCTCATCATTAGGGGTCAGGGGTTAGGGATACGAAGTTTTGAGTTTTGAGTTTTGAGTTTTGAGTTTTGAGTTTTGAGTTAGGAATAGAGAGTTTTAAGCTTTGTTTGCTTAATGTTTCTGTGCGAAATGCTTTGAGTTGATGACGTTCTTCGCACTCCGCACTTCGCACTCCGCACTTCGCACTCTAGAGCAAATATTCTGGTCGGGCGATGGAGTAGTAGGCGTAGTGGTAGGTGGGGGCATCGCTGCGATAGGCGCGATCGAGATCGGGAAGTTGCAAACGGCGATCGCTATAGGACGAGTCATCGTAGTTATAAGACCAAGAAGAGCCATAATCATAATCGGCATCATAATTGGCAGCTTGGCTAGGTTGGCTGAAAACAGCGGTTACTCCTAACGCGATCGCGGTTGCTGAGAAAATGGGGGAAATCGACTCAGGCTTCATGGCAGTATCTAAATTCAGTGCAAAGGATGTTTCATTTATCTGGTTTTTTGGAAATAGTCCGGATGAAACCCGATCTACTGTGAAAACCTTTCGCTTTTTTCTAGATAGTTATGACGCAAGATAAACCCGATATTGGCTTCATTCCCACGCCTCCCGCAGTATTAGAGGGAATGCTTGACCTGCTCCAGGTGACTCCCCAAGATGTAATTTACGATTTAGGCTGTGGGGATGGGCGCATTCTGATTGCGGCGGCTCAGCGGTTTGGCGCGAAAGGAGTTGGCATTGATGTGGACGGCGATCGCATTCAGGAAGCCACTGCTAATGTTAAAACTGCTGGCATGGGCGATCGCGTCACTTTCCATCACCAAAACTTATATGAAAGTGACTTCAGCCCTGCCACGATTGTCATTCTTTATCTGTTGACTCATCTCAACTTAAAACTCAAACCCCACCTATTCCGCCAGCTTAAACCAGGGACGCAGATTGTGTCTCACGACTTTGATATGGGCGACTGGACTCCAGAAAAAGTAATTAAAATCGCGATCGAAGCAGATGAAATCGCTACTCTTTACTATTGGACAATGCCTTTTGACCCAGTCGCAAGCGATCAGTTTTGAATCTTTCGGAACAGGACTGCGTAAATAAGAGGGTGTTGTGAGTAAAATAAGGACAGATTACTTAAAGTTTCGTAACTTATCCTCAGAGTCGGACATTCATGACTCCAGCCACTTCTCTTTTTTCTCCCGTTGAAGATGACCTTGATTTACTCACGGAAAATCTTAAAAACCTGATTGGTGCCCGTCACCCCATCTTGTATGCTGCTGCTGAACACCTCTTTGGCGCAAAGGGAAAGCGCGTTAGACCCGCGATCGTTCTGTTAGTGTCGAAGGCAACCATGCCGGGACACGAGCTAACTCCTCGCCATCGTCGGTTGGCTGAAATCACCGAAATGATTCATACTGCCAGCTTGGTTCATGATGACGTGGTGGATGAATCCGATCTGCGTCGGGGAGTGCCCACGGTTCACAGCAGCTTTGGCAACCGAATTGCAGTACTCGCTGGAGATTTCTTGTTTGCCCAATCGTCCTGGTATTTGGCAAATCTAGACAATTTGGAAGTGGTCAAGCTGCTCTCTCAAGTGATTATGGATTTGGCAGAAGGCGAAATTCAGCAGGGCTTAAATCGGTTTTCTACTAATCTGTCGATCGAAGCTTACCTAGAGAAAAGCTATTACAAAACAGCGAGTTTGCTTGCCAACAGTTCCAAGGCGGCAGCCGTATTAAGCGAGGTTTCCCTAGATTTAACCGAGTCTCTCTATAGCTATGGTCGCCATATTGGTCTAGCTTTTCAAATTGTGGATGACATTTTAGATTTCACAGGCTCAACGGAAGAGTTAGGAAAACCGGCTGGCTCAGATTTGAAGGATGGCAACTTAACGGCTCCAGTGCTATATGCATTGGAAGAAAAGCCATCGTTAGAGGTGTTGATTGAACGAGAGTTTGCCCAGCCCGGAGATTTGGAGCAAGCGATCGCGTTTGTGAAAGAGAGTCAAGGCATTGAGCGATCGCGTGCCCTTGCTAAACAACATTCCAAAAGCGCGATCGAATGCCTGCAAGAATTACCGCCCTCCGCCTCTCGCCAAGTCTTAGTAAAACTTGCGGACTATGTTTTAAGCCGCCTGTATTAAGCCGAGGTTAATAATCTCATAAGCTAATTTCATAAGCCATTAGTTTTTAAGAGCTATTGGTTTCACCTGTGCTTAACCCTCACGATCTTCTCTGGGCGGTTAGATGGTGCTTAGAATTGCAGTGAATTTGCTCAGCCAAACAGCAGTGAGTTAGAGGCAGGGACGAAACTAACCCTAAATAAGTGAACCAGCCAACTTGGTATGAGATAAAAAATATCTATTTCTATTTAAAAACAGATACTTTTTATTTATATATAAATCCTTTTTTAGGTGTTCTTTTATTTACCTAACTCAAATTCTTCTCAGTGAAACCCCGTGCAGAAAAATAGAGACAAGACGAGCGATCGCCTTTCTTATCAAGGTTTTTTTACAAATCAAAAAATCAATAACTTTCTAAATAAAAAACTAAAAGATACACTTGCTATATCAAAAACAGCAGCTTAATAATCTTGATACACCTCTTAACATTCTCTCTTTTCAATAAGTTGTGTTAAAGTTTTTGCATTGTAATTTAGTTTCCTTAAGCTCATCCCCTCTGTTTTATTAAAGCTGTTGCTGTTCATACATTTCCTACCGTATTGCTGATGTCGAGCTAGAATCTCGACCTTCAGATACTAATGTTCGCCAAGCAATTACAGTCATTCTTCTACCTAATTCGTCTCTTTAATAGAGCCAAACAGGGTTGTTTGAAGTTTTAAAGTATCTCGATCCGTCCTCATGAAAACAGGTATTTCTTGTCTCTGAGCTAAGGCAAAGCTATAGCAAGATAGGTATTTTTAGCTCCTTTTTCCTGTGTGAAATTTGTATGCTTTGACCTGTTAAAAAGTCGTTTCCTATAAAATATTTTTAAAATTTTTCAGTTTATTTCTCCAGGATGATGAGTCAATCAAGTATGAGCTTTATCGTTAAGGACACGCCTTTATTCAGATTTTCTAAACGACAAACGAAGCATAACTAGCTTCGATCTAACCCAAGAAACATTGGCAGGTGTGAGAGGAATCACTACTCTTTGTAGAAAAAACAGCTACTTTCAATCCATTCAGTGTTGCTCTAAATCGATACAACTATGTTTTTCCAAAACCAAAAATGCATTGCTCTAATCTCAGTTCATGGTGACCCCTCCGCTGAGATTGGTAAGGAAGAAGCGGGCGGTCAAAATGTCTATGTCCGTCAGGTGGGTGAGGCTTTATCGCGGCAAGGTTGGCAGGTTGATATGTTTACGCGGCGGGCTGATCCAAACCAAGCTGCCATTGTTCACCATAGCGATCGCTGTCGCACCATTCGCATTACAGCTGGTCCACAAACCTTTATTCCACGCGATGAATTGTTTGAGTATTTGCCAACTTTTGTACAAGGATTTCTGAAGTTTAAGCGTCAGTCTGGGAAGCAATATTGTGTTTTACACACTAATTATTGGCTATCTTCTTGGGTCGGAATGCAACTGAAAAAGGTTTTAGGAGTTCCTCAAGTTCATACTTACCATTCGTTGGGCGCCGTCAAATATCAATCTATCCCAACCATTCCTCTGGTGGCTACCACGCGACTAGAGGTAGAGAAACTGCTTTTGGAAACAGCAGAACGTGTCGTGGCAACCAGTCCACAAGAGCAAGAGCATATGCGATCGCTCGTTTCTAGCAAAGGCAAAATTGATGTTATTCCTTGTGGAACTGATATTAGCCATTTTGGTTCCATTTCACGTCAAGAGGGACGACAGACTTTAGGCATTGCCCCTGATGAAAAAGTGGTGCTTTATGTAGGTCGCTTTGATCCGCGTAAAGGGATTGAAACCCTTGTTCGAGCCATGGGGCGCTCTAGTTTGCGCGATAGTGGCAAGCTGCGATTGATTATTGGCGGTGGCAGTCGTCCGGGGCAAAGTGATGGCTATGAACGAGAACGGATTGAAGGCATTGTGGCGGAGTTGGGGCTGGCTGATGTCACAGAATTTCCGGGTCGGCTCAATCCATCTATTTTGCCGATTTATTATGGCGCAGCAGATGTGAGTGTGGTTCCTAGTCACTATGAGCCGTTTGGTCTAGTGGCGATCGAGGCGATGGCGTGTCGGATTCCGGTGGTGGCGAGCGATGTGGGCGGATTGCAGTTTACAGTGCGATCGCAAGAAACCGGACTATTGGCACCGCCAAAGGATGATGTGGCATTTGCAGAGGCAATTGATCAAATCCTCACCAATCCTGCATGGCAATCTCAACTAGGGCAACAAGCGCGGCTTCATGTAGAGGAGAAATTTAGCTGGGATGGCGTGGCTAATCAACTCAGTCAACTTTATTTACATCTCGCCAAGCAATCGGCTAAAAAAGCTGAACTGACTGCTGTTAGCGCTTAAGCATTAAAAGCGCAATAAATTAATTTAAAAAGGCGATCGCTGTAGACGTTGAACACCGCGATCGCTTTTTGTGTGAAGCAAGGAAGCATGACCTGATTGTTTTTTGGTATGGCATAGCGTGTTGCGCCAGTATGTGGATTAACAAGGGCGAGTAGACTACTGTTAGATGTTTGGATTTGAGAGGGCACCCATAAACAATATCGTTCCAGTTTGATCGTCCTGAATAGCGCAAAAGAAAGGGCGATCGACCACCATCCGAAAAGGCTCCTCCATCGGTCTTGCAGAGGTTGCCCGAATGCCAATGGAAGTTACGGCAGCGGCTTCGGTGCCCTCCTCGTTTACTTCCACAAAAGTTTTATGTTTCACTTGATCAATTTTAGTCGGCACTGAACTTAATCCCGAAAAGTTAGCGCGACTGCTAAACGCTTCTGCCATGCCCAATTGAGAAAGGACATTTTTCAACTGCACATCATACTCTAGCTTGAAACGCGGTATCTGAATTGAGCCTTGGCGCTGGCGGAACTTAGCCATCCATTGCTCCCAGTTTTCAGCCGTTAAATTCTTTTGAAACTCGGTAAGGCTAGAGGAAGATTGAGGCAAGAACACATAAAAACTAACCCGCTGCTTCGTGCCATAGGGCAGCCTCACTGCTTGAAACTGGCTGGTTTCATAATAGCGATATTCCCCGTTCTGAGCCATCATGGGATGGTTTTTGGGCTGATTGTTAAGCAGATGAAACGGTTGGAGGGCGGTGTTCTGCGGATCAAATTTGCGTGACCAGTTGCCTTTGAAATAGATAGCGTTGATCAAAAACATGACATCGTTTGGATCAATGCTGTCAATAATGCTATCGATTTTACCGCGCGTATTTTGGCTGACCCAGGTGTTGATGGTTGCCACCGATCGCGGATTGCCAAAATCCAGTTCGCTCACCTTTGCCTGATAAAACTGGCGATTTCGCTGAAGGAATTCTGGCTTAAAAGAAATGCCTTGCCGCGTCCAAAGGGAGTTGGCGATCGCCAATTGCACAGCAGGATCAGGGTTTTCCAGCAGCGTTTTTAAGGTGGCATTTGCTTGATTTAGCTCCTGTAAGCTCATGCCTTGGAGTTCCATTGCTCGCGCCATAGCGTTCTGAGTTTCCCCATTCGCGCCGTTGTATGCCATTGCCAACGCGATCGCCACACTTGATGGTGAAATGAATACATTCTTGCCAGTATCTTGCTTTGCCACAGCAGAAAACAGCTTGAAGCCAAAGCGAGTGTTGGCATTGCTAAACTTGGGACTGACAGTCATATTTTGTGAAACCATGGGTGATTTGGGTTGGATGGACTGAGGTTGGGGCGCGATCGGTGCCGCGATCGCTGAGACTATCTGCAACGGCATCACTTTCACCAAACTCACTAAGCCCACCATTAGCAAACTGCCAACTACCACCGCGCCTAGATTATGGTTCATTCGTAACCCCATACTTTGATCCTCACTTCACAGCCTATCTTTCACTTTTTACTCATCTAGCCTGCCATATTCAACCTGATGGCAAGGTTCTGTTACAGTTCCAGAAACCAATCAAGCAGTTTTGACTGAAACCTTGGACTACGGAGCAAGAGATCGAAATCCTATTCCCTATTCCCTTCCTGCCCCATGCTCAAGCGAGTTTTCCCTTTTCTTATTGCCTTCCTCACGTTACGTATCATTTTTTGGCTTGCGACCTTTCCTAACCCAGATGAAGCCTACTACTGGCTGTGGGGAAAGCATCCAGCCCTGTCTTATTATGATCATCCGCCCTTTCATGCTTGGATTCAGGGCATCTTTACGTCTCTTTCAGATCGCTCTTTTTTTGTTTTACGATTACCTAATTTACTCAGCAATATTGCTTTTTTTTATTATTATTATCAAATTTCAAAGTATCTCTATGGCAAGTGGGCAAATGATTATTTTTGGTTGATAACAGCTTTAATTTTTGCATCGCCACTATATTTTTTATTCTTTAGTCTAGCTTGGCAAGATCATTGGTTAATCACATTTTGCTTAATTTCTGCTTATCTTTTTATTCGATTTTTAGATAGCTATCTTGTTACTAAAAAGGGAGATACTTTACTGCTTTATAGCTCAGCTTTTTTGCTAGGCTTAGCGTTTTTATGCAAGTATAATGCGGTGTTTGTAGGTGCTGGATTTATTGCAACCATTCTGTCACTGCCAACCTTACGATCGCTGTTGCGCGATCGCCGTTTTTATGTCGCCATTCTGATTACTCTCAGCGTTCTTTTGCCGATTGTGCTATGGAATTTCAGCAATGATTTTCAGTCTTTTCGCTACTACGTTGATCGCAGTGTAGATTCAGGCATTTTTTATCTGAAATGGGCTGAAACCTTAAGATTTCTGTTGTTCTCAATTCTGATGGTTTCCCCAATTAATGCTTGGGCAATGGTGAAAGCCATTGGTCAGCCAAGCCCGCAGATCCGCCCGGACACAATTTACCGTACCGTTGCCCTATGGATCTTTGGGATTTCGACTGTTTCTTTAACCGCGATCGCCCTTTTTTCCACCGCCCTTTACTACTGGAACATCACCGCCTATCTGCTGCTGTTTCCCCTCCTACCCCCCATTTTTCTAAAACACCACACATCCCAAACTCAAAACTCAAAACTCAAAACTCAAAACTCTTTTCCTCCATTGCCTAAACTATTTACCCTTGGACAATTTTACGGCTTACTCTTCGCCACCCTACTTGTGGTTCACTACAGCGTGATTCCCCTATCCGCCTTTGCAGACCCAAGCGGCGATCCTGATTCGCAAATGCTATTTGGCTGGGATGCAGTCGGTAAAGCTGTACAAAGTCAGCAGCGACAACTCGGAGAATCCTTTTTAGTCACCACTGATTATCGGTCAGCATCCGCATTAGCCTACGAGTTAAACGATCCAACGGTAATCGCGATTTCCGATCGCCGTGATCAATTCGACATTTGGTACAAGCCAGACTCACTTATCGGCAAGAATGCAGTGATTCTAACGGATGATTGGCATCCTGCTAACTCAAAACTATTGGCGCAGTTTGAACACACGTCAGAGCCGATCGCCATTCCCATTACTCGATTTGGGCGATCGCTCAAAACCTACTACCTGATTAAAGGCTATAACTTCAAAGGAAAATGACGAGTGGCGAATTAAAAACTCAAAACTCAAAACTCAAAACTCAAAACTCAAAACTCAAAACTCAAAACTCAAAACTCAACTCTTCCCCCTGCGTTTAACTAAAATCCAGTAGTCGATCGCGGCAATTTGTTGAAGCGATTTTAGGTTCAACTTGTCCAAAGTGGGTTGATCAGTTAGCAAATAGGGTGGTGGATCTTGCTGCCAGCGTTGGGCGATCGCGTCTGGAGCAATGGGACTGACCCAGCGATCGCTATAGAAGTTGAGCGAAGGACGACCATAAGGATGGGAGGTGAGGATGGATTCACCTGCGGGAGTATGCTGTTTCAGCATTGCAGCTACGGGTTTCACCGGATATTGCTCTTGGAGTTCCCAGACCCAATAGGGCGACACCATCAGCATCAACAGGGAAATATAGCTCCCCCAAATCAGCACTAAGACAAATTGGGAATCTTGACGCATTGCCAGCACGGTCGCAGAAGTGAGTGTAATGGTTAGCATCATGCTAAGAATGGTGAGAGTGGGAGTGGGATCTAATCCAATGGGGCTAAAGTAAATGCTGAATCCGGCTGCCGCGATCGCCAAAATGCCCAGCAGGATTTTCCAAACTTTAGGATAGGGGCGATTGGTCAACCACCGAAAGCCAAACACATCTGCTGGTTCCCAAATGGTGGCAAGCACAACACCGCCAACCAACGCCACAGCCGGATATAGCGGCAAAATATACCAAGGTAACTTGGTTTGCATCAGCGAGATTGTCAGCAGATAGCCACCTGCCCACGCCAACACCAGCTTTGCCCAACCTAACCCGCGATGTTCCCAGGCTAATCGAAAGCCTTGAGGCAAAAAAATCAACCAAGGTAGCGTGTATTTCAACAGTTCTAGAAGGTAATACCAGGGAGGACCGCTGTTATTTTCGACTGCATTCCAGGCACGGCTAAGGGATTGATTGACCAAATGCGTATCTAAAAAGACTGTTCCATACCGCTGCACCTGTGCCCAATACCAGAGGATGAAAGGCGCAATGCCCAATGCAAGACCGCCCCACAAATAGCCAGAGGTGAGCAGGCGAGGGGTATCCCACAGGATGAAGAGTAAGGCGATCGCGCCCATCAACACACCAATCAGACCTTTGGTTAGGCACATCAGCCCAATCCCAGCGCCTACTCCCAACCCCCAGCGCAAATCGCGCCGCATCCGCAGCAGCGAATAAAACATAACCAGGGAAAAGCTAACGAGCGCTCCATCCAGCATGGCAAGCCGTCCATGGCGCACAAACGGGAGCAGCACCAGCAAAATCAGCGCCGAGAAAATCGCTGGAGTGCGCTTTGGGAAGAGTTCTCGTCCAATGAAATACAAGAGTGGAATAGAGAAAGAGGTAAGGAAGGCACCTGGAAACCGCGCCGTCCACTCATTCACCCCCGAGATCGCATAGCACTGAGCAATCAACCAATGGATCAAGGTCGGTTTGTTTTGGTAAGGCAGATTGCCAAGGGTGGGATAAAGCCAAGTGAAAGATGTTGCCTCGGTGGGGTTTGTTTGCGCCCACCAGATATCTTTTGCCACCTGCGCCACAATGCCCTCATCCCAGTCGCGCAACGGCACACCACCCAAGCCCACCATAAAGAGCAGTACGGCTGCCAGCCAAAGCGCGATCGCCCATCCCCAATCGATTCGATGCTTTGCTAATAAACGTTCCACCTTATGCCAAACCCATTAGTTACTCTTTACTCTTCTTTATTCTTTGACGCAGCGTTAACCCACCCTCTCCTCGCTTTTCTCCAAGCAACACCGCTAAGGTCATACTCGTTCCGATTAAGCAAATCTGCCACAACCCACACGCGGCTAAAGCTCCCAATGCTGCCGTTACCCAAATGGAAGCGGCTGAGGTCAATCCATAGACGTGGGGCTTTCCAGAGTCGCGATGCTGCTGCACAATTTCGCCAGCCCCTAAAAAGCCAATGCCTGTAGCAATCCCTTGAATTGCCCGACTGATGCTATCGGGGGTTGCTGAGGATGAAAGTGAGAGTGGCACCATGATAAAGAGAGCCGTTCCTAAGCTAACTAAAGCATGAGTTCTTAGTCCTGCGGCTTTTCCAGAGCTTTGTCGCTCCCAGCCGATCGCGCCCCCTGACACCAGTGAGATCGTCAATCTCAAGGTGAATTCCATCCAATCTTCTGGGTGAAAACCCGCCACAGGTATCAAGGGTGTCATTTACAAAACAAGGGTATAAAAATAGAGCTTGCGATCGCGGAGGCTTCAACTAGGAAAAATAAAAATACAAGTACCCTAGTGTAGCGAAGTGGACAATTTCCTGGATCGAAAGAATAAACTAACCTAATTGAGTGACTAGACCTCTTGCTCAGATAAGGCTGAGTCCTTCCAACTCTTGATAATTACGCTTTAGAAAACGACTTGGTATAAGCTTGGCTTGACGGTGTTTTCTGGCTTCAGCACTTTAAGCGACGGTTTACCTTCATTCCTTCTTATTTTCAGTTTTTCATGGCTCTGAATTCAGCGATCGCTCGTTTCTTCAAACCAGTCAATCCAGCAAGTCTATCGTTGCGGCTGACTCAGATTGGCTTGCTAATGACCTTGTTTTTTCTGGCGCTGGCACTGCTGGCTCCACTGCTGCAAGGGATTGGCTGGCTACAAGATCCCACCGAGTTTTTAGATAATGCGCCCCAGCAAGCGCCATCTTGGCAGCATTGGTTTGGCACCACGCAACTTGGCTACGACGTTTTTTCGCGAACCGTGTTTGGCACTCAGGCAGCATGGCAAGTGTTGATTTTGGCAACGCTGCTGGGATTAGTAATTGGCATTCCCCTAGGGATGGTCAGCGGCTACTTGGGCGGCAACCTAGATCGGCTGCTGCTGTTTCTCATGGACACAATCTACACGCTGCCCGGATTGCTACTGTCGGTGACGCTGGCGTTTGTGGTGGGGCGCGGGGTGTTGAATGCCGCGATCGCCCTCAGTATCGCCTACATTCCCCAGTACTATCGGCTGGTTCGCAATCAAACGGTTGCCGTCAAAAACGAACTGTTTATAGAAGCAGCGCAGGCAATGGGCGCGTCCACGGGGCACATCTTGACTCGCTACCTATTTCTTAATGTCGTCCAAAGTGTTCCAGTGCTGTTTACGCTCAACGCGGCAGATGCCATCTTAATCTTAGGCGGCTTAGGCTTCCTCGGTTTGGGGTTGCCAGAAGAAACGCCAGAGTGGGGCTATGACCTAAAGCAGGCGTTAGATGGACTGTCCACGGGTGGCATTTGGTGGACAACGCTGTTTCCCGGTTTAGCCATGACGCTCATGGTCATCGGGCTATCTCTCTTGGGCGAAGGCTTAAGCGACTTGATCAATCCCCTATCCAATCGGGATCAAGAGTAAATTGTGAACCTTTCAACCGTCTGTGGAAATGGTGCTATTGGCAGGATGACTTGAACAATTGCCTTCGGATGGCAACTGAGCCTTCACAATAATTTCTGTGTAGCCTCTATCCATGAGAACTTGGCTGAGCATCTGTTCAACTGTTTTTTGAACGCGATCGCCCGCAGTCTGCATTAACCAGTTTCGACACGCGGCGGCTTCAACTTTTTTGAGCGCTTCTCGTTGAGCCTGAGATTGTAGCTTGACGGCTTCATTGCCCTGCCTGCTCAGAAAACTTCCGTCGTATGAATAGACGCTGGAATGATCTAAATCAAGAGTGCTACCCAGAATTTTAAGCGGAGGTAAAGTCACGACAATTTTTTTACCTTCAACCTGCACATCGTCTGCGTGAAACTCACTCAAATCGATGCCAACCCGCACATTTCCATGGGCAATGTAAAGCAGTTTGCTCTCACCCAAAAAGCCTTTATCACTCACTGGGACTACCGCATCCATTTCAAATAGCGCCGTAGTCAATTCACTCACATCTTTGACCTGACGAACAATCAGCGAACTGGTGTCAGCCGCTAGAGGCACTCCACGAACCAACTGGGAAAATAGCCACAAGACCGCTAGAACCAAAATTAAAATAATTCCTGCTAATAATTTGGTCGTTAAACTTGAATCTTTTAGTGAGCTAGTGACCATGGTTGTTCCCTATTGAAATTTAAATCCTACGAGTTCTATTCAGATGTATATCAACTGATCACACTTATTTGCATATTTGCAGAGGTTCATTCGCTCAAATGTTCCCTATGATTAGGACTGACGCCTCCCCCAGGTTTGGCGAAGCTTAACTATAGTTATACGAGAGGACCTAACATTCTTGGGGAGGCAGAATGGATTCCACCGAGCTACAGGCAGTGTCTCAATCAGTAGAGATGGCAGCAGATGGTGAGGATTGGGCACCTCTAGCGCCGCCTACAGACTTGATTTTTGATGATGGAGAGCCGTTGGAAAGTAATCGCCACCGCATTGCCATGAATGTCTTGATTCGCTCGGTTAAACACCAGTCACAGGCATCGCGCCTTGTGGTGCAGCCGTTAAAATAAATCAGAAAATTACCGAAATCTGTGCCTATAGAATTGATTCTTCCTTATAAAATACTCGTGCGATCGCAACACCTTTCCTTCACCGTCGCCACATCTCCGTAGGAGATGCTACGCGAACGTCACTCGTTATTCGTCATTTCCCTTTATCCCCACTTCCATGTCTTCAACTCCGCCCACTCGCCCACCCAAAACCTTTCTGGGAAACCTGACGCAAGCGGTACAAGCTCGAACTCAGGTACTTTTCACTAAACTAAAACTCAGCCCGAATGCAAGAGTGCCGGAGCTTTGGATTCAGGAAGCGGATGCAGTTAATGCTGAAGTATTTCCGCTGCTGGGCGATCGCCATCTGTTAGGGCGCAGTTCCAAATTCTGCGATATTGTCATTCGGAACCCGGTCGTCAGTCAGGTTCACCTGTCCCTGAATCGAGAAAAGCCACCGCCGGGATTTTTGGGCTATTTTTGGCGATCGCCCTTCGTCATGCAGGATGAAAACTCCACCAACGGCATTTTTCGCGGTAAACGAAGAGTGCGATCGATGGTGTTGCGTCATGGCGATACCTACACGTTAGGACCAGCGGAACTGGCGGATGGAGTCCGCATAAAATTTAACGACCCGCCGCCGTGGTTTGTCAAAGGCTTTCGCTACGGGGTTTATGCTTTGGGGGGATTCTCTGCCGTAGCTGTTGTCGCCGTTTTAATCGAATGGCAAAAATTTGACGTTACGCCGTTGCCCAACTCAGTGCAAGGTCCAGTCATGATCTACGCCCGTGATGGCGAAACACCGCTAAGTTCGCCGATCACCCGCACTCATGGCGAAATGAAAGGGTTAAACGAATTTTCGCCTTACTTGTCTAAAGCGATCATTGCGTCAGAGGATTCGCGGTTTTATTGGCATATGGGCGTTGATCCAGTTGGGGTAGTGCGCGCATTGGTGGCAAATCTGCGCGGTGGCACCATTCGAGAAGGAGCCAGCACCCTCACGCAGCAGTTAGCTCGCAGCATTTTCCGGGGCTATGTGGGCACGGATGATACGGCTGCACGGAAGTTGCGAGAAGCGGCTGTCGCTCTCAAGCTAGAAACTTTTTATAACAAAGATTTTTTGTTGCTGACTTACTTAAACCGGGTGTATATGGGCAGTGGAGCCTACGGATTTGAGGATGCGGCACAGTTCTATCTGGGTAAATCGGCTAAAGATGTGACCCTTTCAGAAGCGGCGATGCTGGTGGGCATTTTGCCTGCACCCAATCGCTACAACCCCGTGCGAGATTACGAAAAGGCGATCGCCCAGCGAAATGGGGTGCTGCAACGAATGCAAGAATTGGGCATGGTCAGCAGCGAGGAAGCGCAACGGGCAAGGCGATCGCGCATTGAAGTCAACCCAAAAGCGAAAGAAGAACTGGACAGTATCCGTGCGCCTTACTACCACGATCAGGTCTATGCCGATTTGGAAAAACTATTGGGGGTGGAAGTTGCCAAGGAGGGAAATTTTATTGTTGAAACAGGGATGGATTTTGAGATCCAGGAGCAGGCAGAAGCAGCGTTACGTAATACGGTAAATTCCACGGGAGCCAATTCTGGGTTTTCCCAGGGAGCAATTGTGACGCTGGATGCTAAGACGGGGGAAGTGCTAGCGTTAGTAGGTGGCGTGGATTATAAAAAAAGCCAGTTCAATCGCGCTACCCAAGCACTCCGTCAGCCTGGTTCTACCTTTAAAGTATTTGCTTATACAGCAGCACTCCAGCAAGGTATATCTCCAGGAGCGGCTTTTTCCTGTGCGCCGCTGAATTGGGAAGGGCAATATTTTGATGGCTGTCGCTCCGGGGGCGGCAGTATGGATATGTATAGCGGGGTTGCCCAATCGGAAAATGCGATCGCCCTCCGAGTTGCCCAAGAAACCGGGTTAAATCGAGTCGTGCAAACTGCCAAGCGGATGGGCATTCAATCCAATTTGAAGGCAGTTCCGGGCTTAGTGCTAGGGCAAAGTGAAGTCAGCGTAATTGAGATGACTGGAGCGTTTAGTGTCTTCGCCGATCGCGGTATTCGCAACTACCCCCGCACGATTCGCCGGGTTTTGGATGCTGGAGACTGTCCTAATCGCAAAAATCTTAAAACCTGTCGGGTGATTTATGCCTTTAACCAAGATTCGGAGCAAAATCAGCCTGTGATTCAGCCCGAAGTAGCTGACACGATGACAACTTTGTTGCAAGGCGCGGTACAAAGTGGCACTGGCAGAAACGCCGCGATTGGGCTGGGAGCCGCCGGAAAAACAGGCACCACCAACGACAATGTGGATTTGTGGTTTATCGGCTTTCTGCCCACCCAAGGCTTAGTCACAGGCGTGTGGCTCGGCAATGACGACAACACCCCTACCAATGGGAGCAGCGCCCAAGCTGCCCAACTCTGGGGCACTTACATGAGCCGGATTAGTCAGTAAGGAGGCAGAGGCAGGAAGAAATTACGAATGGCGAGTTATGAATGGCGAGTTATGAATGGCGAGTTATGAATGGCGAGTTATGAATGGCGAGTTATGAATGGCGAGTTACGAATAGCGAGTTATAAAGCATTCAAAGCGAAGGGGAAACGCTATCAAGCCTATACTGTTCGCCATCCGCCATTCGCCATCCGCCATTCGCCATTCGACGCTCTGTACCCGAAACCTGAAACCTGAAACTCGAAATCCGCCTAAATTAAGTCCGCAGAGACACCCAAAAAGTCTGATATAAAGGCAAAATGAACAGTTGGAAAGGCTGATTGCCCAGTTACGGGAATGTTATGAATGTTGACCATGTGTGTTTTTGTGTAGAAGATTCTAAGGCGTTATCAGATTGGTTTGTTAACTACTTAAAATTTCGGGCGATCGCAAGTGGAATTTGGCAAGAAACCGCGATCGAAGTATTAAATTCTGGCTCCATTTATTTTGTAATATGTTCCCCTTTAACTCGCGATAGTGCGGCTGCTCGTTTCTTACAACAGCATCCCCCCGGTGTCTCCAATATTGCCTTTTGCGTGCCAGTGATTGAAACTGCGATCGCCCAAGCCGTGAGCCAAGGGGTTCCCCTCCTTCAGCCGATTCATACCGAGCAACAAGCCGCAGGTATTCTCAAGTGGGCAGAAATTCCAGCGTGGGGCAACCTCACCCATACTTTTATCAAACGCCGGGGAATCACGTCTTTATTGCCACAATGCACCAGTTCAGCCAACCTGCACACAATTCAAATTGATGCGAACGAACCATCGGGTATCAAAAATACAACCGACCCAATTCAATTTTTGGGAATTGATCATATCGTCCTCAATGTTGCCAAAGGTGAACTAGATGCTGCGGTTCAGTGGTACGAAAAAGTATTAGGATTGCAGCCTAATCAAAAATTTGCGATTCAAACGGAATATTCAGGATTGTGTAGTCAAGTGATGCGCCATCCCTTGGGCAATGTGCAGATTCCAATTAACGAACCCTCTTCTGTTAATTCGCAAATTCAGGAGTTTTTAACAATTAATCGCGGCTCTGGCATTCAACATATTGCCCTTGAAACGGTGGACTTAATTCATGCGATCGCCCATCTCCGACAGGCAGGCTTACCTTTAATTTCAATTCCCCCTACCTACTACACTCAACTTCAAGCGCAGTCTGAATGTCCCTTGTCAGAAGCCACTTTAAATCGGCTTGCCAGCCAGCAAATTTTAGTAGATTGGCAGCCCAACTCTAAAGAAACAGCCGCCCTTTTGCAAATTTTTACTCAACCAATTTTCGCTCAGCCCACTTTTTTCTTTGAACTGATCGAGCGACAACCTTGCCTAATTTCTGGGCAAAGCCAACGTGCCCAAGGGTTTGGAGAAGGCAACTTTCAGGCATTGTTTGAGGCAATTGAACGAGAGCAAATCAAGCGTGGCAATCTGCCCCTCTTAGTGCAGGAAACTTTAGCGCAAGAAACTGCTAATCAGCCAAAACCCTAAAAATGTCAGCACACTTGCAAAGGTATCGATCGCAATTCCAATGGGTAGATTGACAAACAATCCAGCGACAAAACCATAAGTAAAACTGCCTAACAGTAAGCCAAGCAGTAACCCAACAAAAGTCAGCAAAACAGCGCGCCCTAACTTACGCTCTTTGCGATAGAGAAAATAAAAGGTAGAGCCAACTCCACCAATTAGCGCAATTTGAACGGCGGTTGGTGCAAAGATCACTAACGCACTTAGCCCAACCGTAACTCCTAAAGGGCGTAAAATATCTGCCCGTGAAGGAGTGTCAACTAGGCGCTGCATCCATGCTGGCGAATTTTTAGGCAAATCAACTTTTGGCGTAAAAGGCGGCTCAGCCAATTTTTCAGGAAAACGGATGCGATCGGGCACCTTGATTTTTCCCTCCTGTCGCAAACGCAGGCGATCCATCAGCACCGCATCATAAGCGATGTCAATTTTCCGAAGTTGCTCTTCATTCCCCTCATATTCGGCACGCAAACGGCTTTTGGCAGCCTGAATGTCTTCAAAGCTAGAGCCTTCCGTAACCCTAAGCTGTTCGTACGGGTTTTGCTCAGTCATACCATTACTCCACATCCTTCTCCGGCTACCTTAGAGCCTATCCGAAAAACGAGGATAGTTACAAATCTGCATTATTGGTAAATAATTTATTGAAACAGTAATTTGGGTAAAGTGGTCAGATTTTCCGGAAAAAGAAGAATTGTTGGGCACCTTATGTAAAGGTGGGGCATACTGATTCTGGAGTAAATAGCTTCTAATAAACAATCTCATCCAAAATCCTATCCAAATCAGCGGTGTGTTGGATTGAACCTAAAGAAATAGTTGCTTAATGCCAAAACGCTTTTTTGTTCACTGGTTAGCGCTCAACAATTGTCTAAAATGTTGGTTACAAACTGATGATTTCAGTGCAATTGGTTTAATTCAGTTCTTAGACTAGCGCTGTTGCCCTTAGCGCCAGCCTCAAAAGTTGAAATTTATTTTACCCGTCTTTACGAACGCAAGGTTATGAATATGGCCCCTGCCAAAATCCTCGTAGTTGATGATGATCCTGCAATTCGGAATTTGATTCACCGCTTTTTGACAAAGCAGGACTACCAAATGGAGTCTGCCGAAGACGGTAAGAGCGCAATGATTGCGTTTGAACAGTTCAATCCAGATCTGGTGATTTTAGATATCAACTTGCCAGATGCAAACGGTTATGCGCTTTGCAAGGAAATGCAAGGGCGAACCAGCGTGTTTGTACTGTTGTTAACCAGTCGAACGGATGAAGGGGATGTCATTCGAGGGTTTGATCAAGGTGCTGATGATTACATCACTAAACCGTTTAGCTTAGGTGAACTAGGCGTTCGGGTGGGAGCAATTTTAAGACGACAACGCACGGTTACTACAGGCGAGCAGCAATTACTCACCTTTGAAAAGCTGGTGATTGATCCAGTGCGGCGTGAAGTGAAATTGGCTGGAGAGTTTGTGCCCCTTACGGCGTTGGAGTTTGATCTGCTTTATTTTCTGGCAAAAAATCCGGGACGTGTATGGCGACGGGCTGAACTGATTCAGGAGGTTTGGGATTATGAGTATGTGGGCGATCAGCGGGTGGTTGATGTCCATATTGGGCAGATTCGTAAGAAAATTGAAATTGATACGAGTCAACCGGCACTCATTCAAACCGTTCGGGGGGTTGGATACAAGTTTGAAGCTCCTATAGATGGCGATCGCACGAATGGGTCTGTCTAAGTCGCTTTTTTACTTTAGCCATTGGGCAGAAAATAGCCATTAGTTAGGAATCTGCACGGCTCCAGCTTGACAATCGCGTAACCATCGTCGAATCACCTGTGCAGTTAGCTCTTGGGTGGTGTCTCGCATGGGGCTGACAGATTGCTCTTGGGTAGGATAGGAGCCTTTACGGGAATACAGTATGGCGACTTGCCAGCCTGATGTTGCAGTATGGGCGAGAAACAGCCAGTGATAGGACTGGGATGTAATAGGCTTTTTAGTGTCATAGCTCCGTTCTAAGACGGTGAAGAATACTTGATGTAAGCCGCCCTGTTTTGGATCGATCGCGCTACTGGACACAACGGGTAACGGGACGATGTTTGGCTGAGTAACGGCGATCGCGTAGGTGGGAAACTGGTTGTTCCGCTGGTGGCTGAGACGGTTGATGTAGCTGGGTAAGTCGCGCAGGAGTGCGTTTGTCAGCGGTTCTAATTCCGTTGGACAGGCAGCAGGTGGACGAATGGGTGCTGTTTTTCGAGGGTGAGGTTGGGCGGTGGGCAATGGCTTACCCTGGGCAATACCCTGTTGAGCGAAGCTATTGCTCAAGATGAAAGCGATCGCTCCACAAAGGCACTGGCACCAAAAATATTGATACCAAGAATACTGGCATCGAAACGGATTCGCCATCACAAAACTTTTTGAAGGAGCATATTTTACTGATCAAGTTGTCTGATCAAGTTATCGTGTTGTGGCTTAAGCCAGTTTATACAGGCAAAGAAGATAAGCATTGAGGAATGGGCGATCGCAAAGTGACAATTCACCCGATACTAAGTCTATACGCTTGAAAATACGCCTAGACCCATGCAGTTTGAGTTTGTTCCGGTTGAGCAGTTTTATTTTGCCCTTACTTTAGCAGTCAGAACCTTAGAAGAGTTACCTACTCCGGGCTTAGCTGAAATCGTTGGTAGTCGTCTAAAACAACAATATGGACAATCGTCTACGATCGCTGCTGCCACCCAAAATACCTACAGCTACGTGTTTAAGGTGAAGGACATCGATAATAGCCCAAATTCTGGCTTAATTGTGACGATCGCCGATTGGCAAGGTAGCTTACGCATTAGCAGTGATTACGGTTGGGCGTTAGATGGCGAACGGAAGCCTGTTCGGACTGAAAAGTTTAGCCAACGCCCAGAATTTGCTCAACAGGTGCAGCAATACATTCAAGAGTGGTTAAACCTGTCGCTAGTAGACGGGTAGGAATGGCGAGGATTGCAAAAGTTGACTGCTAGCAACGCATTCCGCCCCTCTCTTTCCGCTACGGCTTTACAATGGAAAAGAACTCCACATCTGGGACATTGATTCAAACAGAGACGCTTGAGTTGTTAGAATGGTCGCGGCTTTGCCAGCACCTTTCAACGTTTGCTGCTACAAAACTGGGCGCGATCGCGGCACGACAGTTAAAAATTCCGGCTCAATTAGAAGAAGCACTCACGTTACAGACCCAAACACGAGAAGTTTATGACTTGGAAAGCCGCACCAGTGGGCTAAGTTTTGATGGAATTGGAGACATTGGGGATGCGTTGGAACGAGCAGCCCTGCAAGGAAGTTTGGCGGGTAAGGAACTACTGGCGATCGCCACGACTCTAGCGGGCGCGCGCAACCTGCGTCGGGTGATTGATCATTATCCCGAACTTGAGGTTTTGAATGCACTGGTGCAAGACCTGCGAACCTACCCTGAAATCGAGCAAGACATCCATCACTGCATTGATGATCATGGCGAGGTGATGGATCGGGCAAGCCAAAAACTGGCAGGTATTCGCGAACAGCTACGTCAGGTGCGCGATCGCGTTTACAGTCTGCTACACAGCATTTTGCAGCGGAAAGCCGGAGCGGTTCAAGAATCGGTAATCACCCAACGTGCCGGACGTTTTGTCATCCCCGTGAAAGCCCCTCAAAAGGATGCTATTCCGGGGATTGTGCATGATGCGTCTACCAGTGGCGCAACGCTTTATATTGAGCCGCACCAAACGGTGAATCTAAATAACCAATTGCGCCAGCTTCAGCGCCAAGAGGAAACCGAGGAAGAAGCCATACGGCGATCGCTGACCGAAAAAGTGGCGGCTGTGAAGCCAGATTTGGAAAGGCTGTTGGCGATCGCAACGACGCTTGATCTGGCGGCGGCTCGTGCCCGGTATAGCCTGTGGCTGGGTGCCAATCCACCTCGATTTATTGCCCCATCCGAATCCATCACGCTTCGGAGTCTCCGCCATCCCTTACTGATTTGGCAACAGCAACATGAGCAAGGCAACCCCGTCGTGCCCATTGATCTGGTCATGCAGCCCCACTTGCGGGTGATTGCGATTACTGGACCCAATACTGGTGGCAAAACCGTAACCCTCAAAACGATTGGCATGGCAATGCTGATGGCAAAAGTTGGGCTATTTGTGCCTGCCCGTGAACCGGTGGAATTGCCCTGGTTTGATCAAATTTTGGCAGATATCGGCGATGAACAATCCTTGCAGCAAAGCCTCTCCACTTTTTCAGGTCACATTCGGCGCATCAGTCGCATTTTGGCAGCGTTGGCAGAACAGGGAGCAGGGAGCAGGGAGCAGGGAATAGGGAATAGGGAACAGGGAATAGGGGATAGGGAACAGGAGTGTGATCAACAACTTCACTCGCCACTCGCCACTCGCCACTCACCACTTTCTTTGGTCTTACTCGATGAAGTGGGGGCTGGAACCGATCCGTCTGAGGGAAGCGCGTTGGCGATCGCGCTACTGAAATATTTGGCAGATCATGCAGCGTTGACAATTGCCACAACTCATTTTGGGGAGTTGAAGGCGCTCAAATATCAGGATGCACGGTTTGAGAACGCATCGGTGGAGTTTGATGATGTCTCTTTGTCGCCTACCTATCGGCTGCTCTGGGGCATTCCGGGGCGATCGAATGCGTTGACGATCGCCCAACGGTTGGGATTGGACAGCGAGATTATTGAGCAGGCAAAAACTTATGTGGGCGGAGCTTCTCAAGAAATTAATGAGGTGATTGCAGGCTTAGAAGCTCAACGGCGGCGGCAGGAAACAAAATCCCATGAAGCTGAAGAGTTATTGAAACAGACAGAACGGCTATACAAAGAAGTCTCTCAGAAGGCGGCATCGCTACAGGATCGGGAGCGATCGCTGCAAGTTGCTCAAGAACAGGCAGTGCAGGCGGCGATCTCTGAAGCAAAACATGAGGTTGCCCAGGTGATTCGTCATCTGCAAAAAGGACCAACGGCGCAAGCGGCGCAGCAGGCAACGGATTCACTCAATCAATTGGGTGAGCAACATGTACCGTCCCGCCAAGTAAAACCTCAGCCAAAAGCAGGGTTTCAGCCAAAAGTGGGAGATCGCATTCGGATTCCGCGCTTAGATCAAACTGCTGAAGTGTTGACGGCTCCAAACGATGCCAGTGAATTAACGGTTCGTTTCGGGCTAATGAAGATGACGGTGGCTCTAGCTGACATTGAATCTTTAGATGGCGAGAAACCCATTCAAGCAGAGAAATCAGCCGCTAAAAATAAACCCGACCCCCAACCCCCAACCCCTAACCCCCAACCCGCCCCTGCAATTCGCACCTCTCATAACACGCTGGATATTCGCGGTAGTCGGGTTGCCGATGCTGAACCCGCGATCGATAGAGCCATCTCTGGATCTCAAACAGCGCTATGGATTATCCATGGTCACGGCACTGGCAAACTGCGTCAGGGAGTGCAGGCATTTTTACAGCAGCATCCCCTCGTCGATCGCTATGAACTGGCTAGCCGTGAAGATGGCGGAGCAGGCGTAACCATTGCCTACTTGAAATAGCAAGAATAGCAAGAATAGAAGTAGCAAGACTAGTTAGCAGGCGGTGCAACTGGTTCGCTGACTGGTGGCGGCGGCGGCTCTGCTGGCACTGGCGCAGGGTCTACTGCGGGTGGCGGTGCTGGAGCCTCAGTCACAGGAGGATCGGGGGCAGGGACAGCAGGAGCCTGATAGCTTGGCTCAGCAGGAGCCGATTCATAAGAACGGGATGGCTCAGACTCGCCGCTGCTTGAAGAACCTGAACCATAAGACTCTGATGAACCGCTAGAGCCACTAGAACCATTGGAGTTACTAGGACTGGAGCCATCGTAGCCAGAGGAACTCCCGGAGCCATCCTCTGGATCATAAAACCCTGATTTTGCTGAATTGGGGCGAACTGGCTTCGCTTTAATGCTGCCTTTTCTGCCTTCTAAGTTGGGCATCTCTGGAAATTTCTCAACTTTCATGCCTTTTGTTGCAGACACCATAAAGTTATGCCAAAGTTCTGCGGCTGTAGCGCTTGCACTTCCTGTCGGCTGGTTATCGTCGTTGCCCAGCCATACGCCTGCAACCAACTGGGGAATATAGCCAATAAACCAGAGATCGCGAGCATTTTCAGAGGTTCCGGTTTTTCCGGCAACGGGACGATCTAAGGCGGCGGGTTGCCCGGTGCCACTGCTAATCACGCCTCGCAGCATCCAGGTAATAATGGCAACGCTGCCTGGATCAACGACTGGTTTTGGCTTGAACTTAGCATCATAAATAACTCGACCTTTGCGATCGAAGATCCGGCGAATGGCGTGAGCTTCAATAAATTTCCCTTTGTTTGCCAAGGTTGCATAGGCGTTGGTTATTTCTAACAAATTCACTTCTGAAGATCCGAGTGCCAAGGAGTATGCAGGCAACAGCTTAGATTTAATTCCCATGGCTTTTGCCATTTTGATTGTGGGTTCAAATCCCACATCAATCAGCACTTTTACCGCAATGACATTAACGGATTGGGCGATCGCATCTCGCATTGACATCCAACCCGCATGTTTACGATTAGCGTTTTTCGGCTTATAGCCATCCACCATATAGGTCGCATCCAAATAGCCATCATTAGGCGAAAAACCTGCGGCTAAAGCTGTCGTATAAACAATGGTTTTGAAGGAAGAGCCAGGTTGACGTTGCGCCTGAGTTGCCCGATTAAACTGACTTTTTTTATAATCATCGCCGCCCACCATCGCGCGAATTTCCCCCGTCTTGGGGTCAATCACCACCATTGCCGCTTGTCCAAAACCTTCATAAGGTCCAATATTTTTGATTGCACCTAAGATGACGCTGTCTGCTTTCTTTTGCCACTGTGGTTTCAGGGTGGTGTCTACGGTTAAGCCGCCTTCTTCTAAAACTTCTTTAGAAACATACTTGGGCAATTGCTGCTGAACATAGGTTGTGAAGTAGGGCGTATCACTATAGATTTTTTTCGGCGTACTGGGCTTAATCGTCAGTTGTTCTGCTTTGGCGGCACTGGCTTCGGCTTCAGTAATGTAACCTGCTTCCACCATACGTTCCAGCACAATGTCGCGGCGTTCTTGAGCAGCTTGCAGATTCACCAAAGGCGAGTAGGCACTCGGCGCAGGGGGCAATCCGGCGATCGTGGCGGTTTCTGCTAAGGTTAATTGATCGACCGACTTACCAAAAAAGACCCAGGCAGCATCACCCACGCCATAGGCACCTGAGCCTAAATACACCAGGTTTAAATAGCGCTCTAGGATCATCTCTTTTGAGAGTTCTCGATTGATTTTTTGAGCCATCATGGCTTCTTGCAGTTTGCGCTTGAAGCTCTGCTCTTGGTTTAAGTAAACAATTCGGGCTAACTGCTGAGTAATGGTGCTAGCCCCTTCTACCACGTCTCGCGCCACTACATTTTTGGCGATCGCCCGTCCAATAGATAGAAGATCAATACCGCTGTGCTGGTAAAAACGACGATCCTCTGATGCAACAAATGCCTGGATCACAATTTCGGGTAATTGATGATATGTCAGCTTTTGGCGGGTTGCAGGTCCTTGCTGCTGCAAGATAGTCCCGTCTGCTGCTTTGATCGTCAACGTGCCGCGCCGCACAAACTTTGGAATATCTGCCGTGCTGGGTAAAGTGCGGTCTAAAGACCAGTAGCCCCAAGCTAAACCGCCACCCGCCGCCAACCCCAAAAGACCGAACCAAAGGCGCTTATAGCGATAAATCGACCGATCTTTGTAGGACAGCTTAGTAACCGCCGTTGCCTTTTCAACAATTAATGGCAGTTTGAGCGCCGATGAAAGTTTTTGTAAAGGAGACTGGTTTCCAGAAGGGGGAGCCGATTCAAGCTCATGCTCCTGTGCATCCCGATCCTGTGCATCGTTGGAGGCTGGCGGCACGTTTTTTGAACCGCCATTTTCTGGCGCTTGAGCGTTACCATTCTTATCCGACAAGCTTTTCAGCTTTGAGATGAAATCGCCCACTAAAACCTCACCACCACGGAACGGCTGCCAAATGTTGCTGATTCAACGGACTTGATGATACCAAAAATTAAGCGGTTATTAAATTAATTGAATGACCGAGGGCGATCGCTGCTACCAGCATTCCTAAAACGAGAAATGGTTGAGCGCTAGCTTGATATTTAACATCGTTTTCTAAGGGATTGCGAAGAAAATACATATCTTGGAATGTGATTTGGGGGATGATCAGCAACATTAGGATAGCAGCATATAAATTCTGATCAATATAAATCAGGTAGGCGGCAACGCCAGCTTGAAATAGGTCAATCATTAAGACACAAATCCAAGCAGCAGTGTCAACACCAAACATCACCGGCAGAGATTGCAAGCCCAGTTGGCGATCGCCCTCCACGCTTTTAAAGTCGTTGACGACGGCAATTCCCAACCCTGCCAAACTATAAAACAAGGTTAACACCATAATCGTGGGGGTCAATTGACCAAATAGCGCTTGTCCTGCCCACCACGGCAGCGCAATATAGCTAGCACCCAAGGCATAGTTGCCCAACCAGCCATTCTTTTTTAGCTTCAGCGGGGGCGCAGAATAAATGTAGGACAGGAAAGAGCCTCCCAGCGCCAGCACCGTCAGGATCGGGAAAGAATGCCCCGCCCATCGGTCGAGCGCATAGGCAACCCCAATACCTGCGACTAAGAGAACCAAAATCTGAGTGACGACTTGGGGAATAGAAATCGCACCGGAGGGAATGGGGCGATAGGGTTCATTAATGGCATCAATCTCGCGATCGTAGAAATCGTTCATGGTTTGGGTATAACCCGCCAGTAGCGGACCTGACATCAACATGCAGGCGGCGGCAATCAAGACATTTTCTAGCGACCAGGTATAGTTCCCCGATGAAGCGGCTCCACACACCACACCCCAAATGAGCGGAATCCAGGTGATCGGCTTCATTAACTGGAGGCGAATCTTCCAAATAGAGGTTTCTCCCGCCTGAGCGCCTTTCATGCCCAAAAGCTGACGAGTTTTACTATTGCGATTGCTTCCGAGCGTCGTTTCATCGATCGCCGGAATCGAGGGTTCTAGCGGAGATGGGAATGGGTTCGAGTCAGCCATACTGATTCAGGATAGGTGAGAAGGTGAACAAGCAGAAGGATGGGCTAAAACGAAATGATTAAAAAGCCATCTTGAAACTTGGCTCCAGCGACAGGCTTACCGCTAAGTTCGGGCGGCAAAGAGATATTACGCCGCTGATCACCTGCTTCGATCGTAATTTCAGGTCCATACTGGGTTAGCTTAACCTGCTTGCGATCGAATCCTGGCAAGAACAGACTCACTTTGCGTTCTGCAATATTCACGGCAATCGGGCGCGGAGCTTGGGTTGCCTGGTCAAAATTGGGCAGAGCCTCAATCAAGGGTTGCCAACTAGAACTAGGCTGATTAGAGACAGAGGTGGCGGACAACGGCTCAAACTGAGAGGCGATCGCGCTGGTGTCTTCCGCCCGATTCACAATCACTCCACCTACAGTTACTCCGGCTTGCTGCGCCGCACCCCAAAGATACTTTGCCGTGGCAACAGCCGCCTCATCCGGTGTGGTGATTAAGTAAGCTGCAATACGGTTTGGGTCGGCAAGAGCAGCTTTTCCCTGCTCAAACAACTGATTCATTTGCTGCGTCGCGGGTTGATCAAATACATCGCCCGACCAACTCACATTTAGCACGGCAGCGGCGATCGGCTGCAAAAAGGGCGACACCGTGCGACCCAAATCGGAATTGGCAAACACCTGCCGGAAGCGCCGAGTATACCAACTCAAGCTTTCGGGCATTCCCAAGAGGCGTAACGTGGCTTGATCGCCTGCGCCATCAAACACAATCACGTCGTATTTGCCGCCCTCCTCATATTCTCGGATGGCATTCAGCACTAAAGCACCATCCATTCCTGGTAAAACGCTGAGTTCTTGCCCATACACTTCTTTAAAGAATGGCGTTCGCAGATATTGAGCTTCCAGCTTTTTAAGTTCTTCCCAACTGCGCTCCAGCAAAACTGCGGCTTGAAGCTGCACTGCGTCCAAATTGGGTTCTAGCGTCGTGGGTTCTGCGTCTAAAGACGAGCCGATTAATAGTGCAGCGGCAGGTCCCGCATCTTGGGTGGCAAATAGCACACGCTTTCCTTGCCCAGCCAAACGCTTTGCTGCCGCGATCGCGATCGTGGTTCGCCCTACGCCGCCTTTTCCTAAAAACGTCAAGATCAAAGCCATCGATTCCTTAGCTCACAAAAGACAAAGCAATCCCTAGGCTAGCTCAATTTCATCTTCAAAAAACCAGGTAGAAAACTTATCATCAAATTGAACCAGCCAACCCACGCCGCTCCCGTCTGTCATTTTGTAATCTTGAATGATGCCAATTTGACCGAGTTTATTCACAATTTCGCCACTGACGCGATCGCGCAAGCGGCGCACACGAACTTTCTGACCGACTTCCATGCCAACTCCGAAGGATAAATCAAACACCAGTTTATCAGCGTCTTGCGATCGATTTAGCCAGTCAACCCACCAATTACCGTTAAAATTCAAAGGACTTAATTTCTAGGGGCACACTCATCGTCATGTTGGCAAAACGAATTCTGCCCTGTTTAGATGTAAAAGCGGGGCGCGTGGTTAAAGGAGTGAACTTTGTCAATTTGCGGGATGCGGGTGACCCCGTGGAACTTGCCCAAATTTACAATCAAGCAGGAGCCGATGAGCTAGTTTTTCTGGATATTACCGCCACCCATGAAGACCGAAACATTATTTTTGATGTGGTCTATCGCACTGCCGAGCAAGTTTTTATTCCGCTAACGGTTGGTGGTGGCATCCAAAGCTTAGAAACGATTAAACAATTGTTAAGAGCCGGTGCCGATAAAGTTAGCATTAACTCTGCCGCCGTGCGAGATCCTAGTTTGATTGACCGGGCTAGCGATCGCTTTGGTAATCAATGTATTGTGGTGGCGATCGATGCTCGTCGTCGCAGTGATTCCACGAATCCAGGCTGGGATGTTTTTGTGAGAGGCGGACGAGAAAATACTGGGCTAGACGCGATCGCCTGGGCAGTGGAATTAGCAAAACGGGGCGCGGGCGAACTGTTGGTGACTAGCATGGATGCGGATGGAACCCAAGCTGGCTATGACTTAGCGCTCACTCGTGCCATTGCAGACCGGGTGGAAATTCCAGTGATTGCCTCTGGGGGCGCAGGCACCTGTGAACATATTTTTGCAGCGCTGACCGAAGGCAAAGCTGAAGCTGCGTTACTTGCCTCTTTGCTGCATTATGGGCAACTGAGCGTTGAACAAATTAAGTCTTATTTAATGGAACGCCATATTCCTGTCCGATTCCCGTAATAATTTCGGACAGTTTTTGTAAAAATGCTAAAAACCCTTGCCACGCCATCAATTTTGACCCTCACCCTAAATCCCTGTCATGGGATTCTGCCAATAGAGGGCACATAACTCCACCAAGGCAAGCGGGAATGCCTCCCAGGACTTACGCAAGAGTCATTTGAACAGATGGATGCTTTAGCCGCACATCAGGTGAGGTTAGCCGTGGATGGTAACCACGCGATCGCCTGCGATTACATATGCCCTGGAGTGGCGTGTTAATGGCATCTCATAACCTCCAGTGAACTCTCCAAACGAGGGCAAAATTAGTATATTTTGAGCCTGGTCTACATAAAAGCAGGGCAATCGCAAATTATCGAGTTTGCTTTTTATCCGGATACAAGGATGCACATGACCGCAAATATTGAGATAACCCGACTGCGGACTCGGTTCATGGCTTAGCACCACATTCTCAACCTGAATGGGTGTTGTGATGCACTGGATTGAAAGCTGCTGAAGAGTTGAAATAAGGGCGCGATCGTGGTTGCCCAGAATCAACGTTACATCGACTTGAGTAGCGGCTAAAAACTGAAACCAGCACTCCAAAACCTCATCTACTAATGCAAGCTTGGAGTGGAATAAATCACCTAAGATAAACAGTGTTTCGGGCTGAAATGTTTCGCATAGTGTTTGGAGTCGCTGGAGCGTTGCCTGATTCACTTGATTGGAAACAGGAATTCCGGTAGCCTGAAACGTTTCTGACTTGCCTAAATGCACATCCGATACTAATAAGCTGTTGGCATCACTGAGATAAATCGCTTTGTCTGATAAAAGCGTTAGCTTGACACCTGATAGTTCGATCGCTGCCATGCAAAACTTCCACGCAAAAACTACATTTCATCACCTTATATCCATCACCCATCACTCATTCCCCCATTACAATAAGAAAATCGTTCATTGCGCGATCGCCCATGCCGCCTAAAGAAACCCTGTTTGCCCTGTCGCTGTTTCCCTACCTGGGATTTCTTTGGTTTATGACCCGTTCCAGCCAAACTCCACGCCTAGCACTGATTGGGTTTTACATGCTGTTAGTGTTTGTTGCAGTGACCATTCCGGCTGGAATTTACGCCAAAGCCGCCTATGGCAAAGAGTTGGCAAATGTAGATTGGTTGCACGGCGGCGCAGAGTTTTTTCTCACGTTGTCTAATATTTTGGTGGTGTTGGGTTTTCGGCAGGCGATCGCCGATCATCGCGCTATCCCAAAAAATGAATAATCCACTTCAAAACACGTTTGCATGAGAGTTGATTATTATGGGTTCCTCAATTGTCGTAAATAGCGAAAACTTTGCAACCGAAGTGTTGGAGAAATCCAACGAACAGATTGTCATTGTTGATTTTTTCGCTCAGTGGTGTGGTCCTTGCCAACTCCTCAAGCCTATCCTAGAAAAACTGGTGCAGGAGTATGATTTTGTGCTGGCAAAAGTAGACATTGATGAAAATCCTGACTTAGCACAAACCTATAGTGTGCAAGGCGTACCCGATGTCCGAATCGTGGTGGATGGCACCGTAAACGAAGGCTTTGTGGGTGCATTAGCCGAACCTGAACTGCGGCAACTATTGGCACAGTTAAACATCACTTCTACTTTAGATGCATTGATGCAGCAAGTATATGACGCAGCCGCAAGCAATCAACTTAGCACTGCCGAATCATTGCTGAATGCTTTATTGGAGCAACATCCTAACAATCGTGGAGTGATCTTAGAAGCCATCAATTTTTACATCGAAACAAACCAACTAGAACGAGCACAAACTCTTTTAGCCATAATTGAACATGAAAAAGAATACGCATCTCAAATCAAATTACTGAAAGCGCTGATCTTTTTTAAGCAAATTGCCACAGAACCTGAAACCGCAGGCGATCGCGATCGCCTGTTTCAAACAGCGGCAAATCAGGTCTTAACCGATGACCATCAAGCCGCCCTCGATACTTTATTAGAACTGCTCAGCCGCGATCGGGCTTACCGGGACGATGGTGCCCGTAAAGCGATGCTGGCAGTATTCGACCTATTAGGCAATGACCATGCGTTAACCAAGGAATATCGCAAAAAATTGATGTTAGCGTTGTATTGAAGGCGAATGTTCAACAATGATTAATCCTTGCTAGTGTTGAGGGGTGCCCATTAAAGCTCCTGACTCCTAAACCTAGCTCTCCTCATGTTTTTACGTCTTGCCAAGACCAGTTCCCGCCAGCGAGATATTGCCGAAGTTGTCTTCCGCAATGGGTGGGGCTACATGCGTCGGTTGCTCGCTGGCACCAAAGCCGAAGAACCCCAACTGCCTCCCCCTGCTGTATTGCGAAACATTTTGACGGAACTAGGTCCCGTCTACGTCAAACTAGGACAATTGCTGAGTACTCGCCCCGATCTGCTGCCCCCCGAATATCTCAAAGAACTTACAGCCCTGCAAGCTGAAGTCCCTCCCGTTGCGTGGCAAGAGATAGAAGCACTGCTGCGGCAGGAAGTACGCGATCCGTTAGAAGAGGTGTTTGCGACCATCAATCCTGAAGCAGTTGCGGCTGGCTCGATCGCCCAAACCCATCGCGCTACCCTGGCAGACGGGCGTGAGGTTGCCCTCAAGGTGCAGCGCCCCGGCATTGATATCACCATTGAGCAGGATATTACGCTGATTCGCAGTGTGGCAGAACTCGCCTCTCTAACCAAAGTAGGGCAATACTATGATTTGAAAGCCTTGGCAAACGAGTTTGCTACCGCGCTCCGAGGGGAACTCAATTTTTCCCGTGAGGCGGAGTGTACCGATCAACTGCGGCGAAACTTTGCAGGCAGCCGATGGTTTGACAGCGATCGCCTAGTGGTGCCCGAAATCTACTGGGATTTGACCACCGATAAACTGCTGGTGATGGAATGGCTCGATGGTGTGCCGCTGCTAAATGGGGATTTTCAAGGCATCGGCTATGACGGCGATCGCAAAGCAGAAGAACAGGCGATCGTCACCCTGCTAATTCGCGCCTTTTTTCAGCAGATTTATATTGATGGCTTCTTTCATGCCGATCCGCATCCTGGCAACCTGTTTTATCTCAATGATGGACGAGTGGCGCTATTAGACAGCGGCATGGTAGGACGGCTTGATCCTCGCACCCAGCAAGCCCTCACCGAAATGATGCTGGCGATCGTCAATCTAGATGCCCAGCGCTGCGCTCAACTGACTCTCCAGTTAGCGGAACCGATCGAACCCGTTAATATGGCGCGGCTAGAAGCAGACTACGATCGCCTATTGCGTCGTTACTATAACCTCAACCTCAACCAGATTAGCTTCAGCCAGCTATTTTATGAAATCCTCCAGCGCGCCCGGTCTAATAATCTGCGAGTTCCCGGCAATATGGGGCTTTATGCTAAAACTCTGGCAAATTTAGAAGGCGTTGCCCGCACGTTAGATCCTGAATTTAACCTGACGGAACAAATTAAACCCCTAATGACTGATTTGTTTCAGCGGCAGCTTGTGGGAGAAGCGCCCATGCAAGCGTTATTACGAACAGCGCTGGACTTGAAAAGTTTGGGGTTGCAGTCTCCCCGCCAAGTTGAAATGCTGCTCGATCGCGTGACCTCCGAAACCCTCCAGTGGAAGCTTGACATCCGAGATTTAGACCTGCTCCGCCGCAGCATTGATGATTCCGCGAATCGGCTTTCCTTCAGCATTGTCGTAGGTTCAATGATCATGGGTGCAGCACTCATCCTGGCAAACGATCGCACCGGGCGGCTTTTTTGGCTCAGCAGCACGTTGTTCATCACCGCTAGCTTCCTCGGCTTGTGGCTGATCGTCAGCATCCTGCGATCGGGACGGCTCCGGTAACCCCCCTGAAAGTTGATTCAGTGACCACATTAATTCATTGATCACATTAATCAATTGTTGTCGCGATCGCCTCAATAGATTTCTCAATCATGCACGCTAAAAGAAGACCCTCATGCACTTAAATCCTCACGCCACTCCTATGAGCACTTCCCCTTTAAACTGGACAGAACTAGAAGCTCTGGCAAAAAACTACCAAGTTGATACCATCAATGGTGCAACCAATGCTCAAGCTGAGTTACGTTTGTTTGGTCATCCCGAATCCGATATTCGAGTGACGCTGTATCGCGATAACCATGCCTGGTGCCCTTACTGTCAAAAAATCTGGTTGTGGCTGGAGGAAAAGCAAATCCCCTATCGCATTGAGAAAGTAACCATGTTCTGTTATGGGCAGAAAGAAAGTTGGTATAAGCGCAAGGTGCCATCGGGAATGCTGCCTGCCATTGAGCTAGACGATCGCATCATTACAGAAAGCGATGACATTTTGATCGCGCTGGAACAGGTGTTTGGTTCTCTTGATTTAGGCATGACAGACCCAAAGGTGATGCCACTTAGACAGTTAGAGCGCTTGTTATTCCGAGCTTGGTGCGCTTGGCTATGTTACCCATCCGGCTCATCTCGACAAGAGCAAGAGAACCGCGCTCAATTTACCGCGATCGTGGCACGGGTTGAAACTGCCCTAAGCCGTACTCCCGGAGCTTATTTTCTGGAGGAGTTTGGCACGGCTGATGTCATTTTCACTCCCTACGTTGAGCGGATGAATGCCAGCCTTTATTACTACAAGGGCTACTCGTTGCGAGAGGAAAACCCGCGTTTATCTGATTGGTTTGATGCCATGGAAAGCCGACCAACCTATCGCGGCACTCAAAGCGATTTTCATACTCATGTGCATGATTTGCCGCCCCAAATGGGAGGCTGTTTTGAAAACGGCGAACCTCAAATGCAAATCAACAAGCAACGAGTGGATAATGGACCTTGGTTTGGGTTGCCTGATGTCACTTATCCAGAACCCGAAACGGCTCGTGTTGAGGCTCTTCATCGTGTGATAAAACACCGCAACAATATTATTCGGGTCAATCCTGCGGACGATCGCCTATTTGATGAAGCGTTACGATGTGCCTTGACCTTAATGATGACGGGTGAACTCTGTATGCCTCCAGCCGGATCAGATAGTGCATTGCGATATTTGCGCGATCGCGTTAATGTTCCTCGCGATATGTCGATCTATGCTGCCAAACATTTAAGAGAATCTCTGGAAAAAACCGCTGCCCTAGTGGGCGATCGCCAAAGCACTCCCCTCTCCACAAATCACCGCCGTGATCAAGATCCGGCAAACTTTGCTAGACCTTGACGGGCTAGATGCTAAGCGGAGTTAATGCACATTTCTGATCACAACTACAACCATCGCTGGGTTTATATCTTGGCTAGTTAAAAAATTTCTGGACAGTTTAAACTACTACTTTCGACATAAATATCAACTGAAACAGAGTCTCAAACATAAAGCTGTCATACTGATAGATGTTAACGATCATTAATAAATAAATGGTTTTGTTAACAACAACCCACACACAAGGTAAGACACATGGCTGATATCGTTGATACTGCTGTTAGCGCCGGTTCTTTCAGCACATTAGTTGCTGCCGTTAAAGCTGCTGGTTTGGTCGAAACCCTTAAAGGTGCAGGTCCATTCACAGTCTTCGCGCCCACGGACGAAGCATTTGCTAAATTGCCCGCAGGCACAGTCGATGGACTACTCAAAGACATCCCTCAACTCAAGAAAATCCTGACCTATCATGTCGTATCTGGCAAGGTCATGGCGGCTGATGTCACAAGCCTGAAATCGGCTAAAACCGTTGAAGGTTCAGAGATCAAGATTGATGCTTCCAATGGCGTGAAGATTAATAATTCTACAGTTACAACGGCTGATGTAGCGGCTGACAATGGTGTTATCCACATTATTGATACTGTGCTAATGCCCGCATAATGCAAAGTCCCCAAGAATAGCAGTTGCTATTCTTGGGGACTCTTCTCAAAGCTGACAAGCGATCGCGTTTCGTAGAAACAAGCAGGATTCAATATCTACAGTAGAAAGCTTTAGCCCATTAAATCACTAGATTGAAGGTCCATCATGCCTTTTGGGATCTTTCTTTTGTTTTTTAGTTCCATCAGATTCCGCTTTTGGCTTTTTGGATTCTTTATTACTTTTCTTTTCTTTTGACACATTAGTTCTCCACTCAATTTTTTCAACTTAATTAGTTTTTTAGATTTAGTAATTCTGGTTAGGTTTTTCAATCAGAGTCAACATACCAAATCTATCCGCAATTACTCTTCGTTATCTTCCTCATCTTCTAGACTGGGAATTTCTGGTTCTAGAAAATCATCTAGCTCCTCTGAAGTCTTATATTCTTGAAATTCACCAATTTCATAGGGCTTCAATCTATTAGTGCTTTCTAACCAGCCAAGAAGAGTTTCCTGGGCTATTTTGGGAGCAACTTTCATCGGTTGATTCCGGGGTTCTTCACTCAGCGAAGGATTGTGACAGATAATCATAAGTATGAGCTTTTCTTTTATAGGATGGAAACGTTTAAAGTGTTCAAGTCGAAACCTGTCAACTAGATGACCTGCTTTTGAGTTCAAATTATGAATACTTTTCACAATGTTCGTAGTACCATCATAGTTGATTTAAATAGGTGATTGATATCCTATGTACAATAGCAATCAGCTAAACCTATATACCTCAAGGTTATTGCAAGTAAAAATAGAAGGAATAAATTATATTTTTATAAGCAAACAAGGACATTTATAGAAATGCCCTTGTCAAAAACTGAAACTACAGTGTGAATTACCCTTTGATATTTCTAAGCTTCAACATCAGCAGAAGTTAGAATAGAGCGTCCTCCTAGAGACAGCATGACTCGTGAGATGCCTGTAAACAGAATGCTAACCCCAACTAAAGTGCCAATTACCCAAGGTGCATTGAGGGGCCACTGCGCCCAAATCATGCCACCCAAAACGAGTGTAATAATGGCATTTCCTAGAAGATACAACCAGTTTTTTTGAGGACGTACTTTGAACGCCATAATCAATTCAAATACACCTTCAGTTAGTAGAAAGCTACCTAGCAGCAAAGTCAAAGATAAAACGCCTGTTCTTGGAGTGACTAACAGCATTATGCCTGTTGCGATGTAAAGAACACCGAGTAAAATCTGCCAGACAAATCCTTGGCTAGAACGGTTTTGAAAGCCATAAGCTATTTTGGCTCCACCTGCGGTAATTAAAAATAGAGCAATCCATGTTTCTGCAAAAATGGTGGAAAGACCAGGAAGAGCGATCGCGATTGCACCCAATATAACTAGCAAAATGCCCATACCAAGAGAACGATTACTAGTAGATTGAGACTCAGGTTTTGGAGAGTTTGAAGAAATGTTAGTAGTCATGATAACGGGTAATTTTACTAAACTTTCTACTAGCCTACAAAACCCTTTTTAGAGAAAGCAGCACCCGGAGATAGATCTATAGAATATTGTCTAAGAAAGGTACGTATTCCGACTAGGCAAGTAGCTTTTAGTCAAAGTAAATGAGAATTTAAATAAAAACTCGCTTACCCTAAATCTAGGTCAAGCGAGATAAAACTCTGTTTTTTGACAAGATATCTAATGACAAGATATCTAAGCAAAAAAGTACTAGGCAGTAAAGGTTGTAGAAACACGGCTAAGCGCTTACCACCAGATTCGATCGCCATTTTCATCAGTTCGGGCAAGTCGAATCATATCAGATATTTTTTTAGCATCTTTAACATGGTGAAGTGCCTGCTGGGTTCCATCTGGCATATTGAATACAAAGTAAGTCGGTACAACAATGTGATCGCCTGTAATATCAGGTGCATCGACAGCAACTTGCTTGGCTTTTTCCTCCAATGTTTTTGTATTATCAATGCGATCGCCCGGGTTCATAGTAAGGGGCGCATCTGCTCGACGAATTTCTTCTTTTTGGGCGCGCTTTTGAGCAGGATCAACTTCTTCTGGAGTTAAAGGCTGTCGAATCTCCTTAAACTCATGATTGGATGTTGTCTCTTCGTAAGCCATGATTAAAGCCTTGAATTCATTTCCCCAATAGTAGTAATAAATAAACTCTAAAGCGTCTCTCGGAAGAACCAGCTATTGGGCGAAATGAGCCATCAAAAGTAGTGCTTAAATATGAACAGTCTATTTCCAAAGGAAGTCTCTCGAAAGACATAGAATAAAAGAGATAGTTAGGTATTTTTATAGATGTTACCACTTTTGCCAAGTGAGCATATCTCTACAAAAAATGGGTGTAAACCCGTCAGAGAAGGCAGTTGAGAGGATTGTACAAACTTTATAATAGAACTATAGCGCAAAAGCAAGTAGTAGAAGCAGTATGAAAGTACAATCATCGATGTTAGTACATCTAGGATTTGGTAAGTATGTACGATCAGATCATATTACCGCATTGATCCCGGTTGAAGCAGAACGAGGTCCAGGTCGGCGAACCTTTGTGTATGTGGACGGACAGTCTGATCCAGTAATTGCAGCTAGAACTGAGGACACTATTGTTCGAGACATGGTGCAAGAACCTCGCGAGGTAATTCAATCTCGACAACAGCAAGATGTATTACAAGATCTGCTACAAGATTTGACCAAGGTAAATCCTACTGTCCGTCGCATTAGCCGAGATGAAGGTGGACTGGATCTAGAGCAGTTGGAACGTAGAATTCGCCAGGTACTAGAAGATTAGGCGGCTACTAGGGGCGTTTCTACGCCCCAATAGTTTTAACTCAATCGTTGAACGACTTGAATAGGGACTAGCTTTTCAATATCTAACTGCCAAATATTGATGAAGCTGTTGATTTTATTGAATCTCCAACTTCTTTAAGAGTTTGGGCGATCGGGCGTTGAGTATGAAGAAACACCCGGGCACAGTTACGACCCGGCATCCCAGAGATAGAACCGCCTGGATGAGTTCCTGCTCCTGTCAAAAATAGACCTTCAATCGGTGTTTTATAGTTTGCTAATTCAGGCAATGGGCGGAAAAATACCATCTGTTCTAAACTCATGTCGATGTGATAGTAGTTTCCTTTCAAAGCACCCAGTCGTTCACCTAACTCGGCTGGACTTTCTACCTGACGGGCAATGACAGCATTTTTAACATTAGGTGCATAGTCTGCTAGCTTGTCGATAACGCGATCGGCAACTTTATTTTTTAATTCATCCGTCCAACCAGTGCCATATAACCCAGTGCCTTCAGCATTTTCAATTTGATAGGGTGCAAAAAATTCAATCCAAAGTGTGTGTTTTCCTTCAGGAGCCATGGACGGATCAAGCATCGTTGGCATTACTACATATATTGATGGATCAGCATCTGGAATTCTGCCAATACTCGGATCGCTATGAGCAATTTCTACATGCTTCACAGAGTCAGCAATTAATACGGAGCCAATCAAATACTCATCTTGATGATTGTGATGCTCGAATCGCAGCGGTTCTGACAGCGCACAATCAATTTTGAGAATTGTTTCATTGTTGTTGACAATGCGTCGCTCCAGACGTTCCCGCACCTGTGCATCCGCTTTATCTACATCAGTTTCATCAATCAAATGTAGGAAAAGCCGCTTTGCGTCAATATTAGAAATAACGCCATTAGCTGCACGATATTCAGTTCCTCCTTTAACTCGCACGCCTACCGCACGTCCATTATCAATCAACACTTTTTCAACGGATTGATCAGTTAATACTGTTCCACCCAAGCTAGTCACTAAATTTAGCAACGCCTGTACTAAAGCACCCGTACCACCACGAGGACGCGCCATACCGGGATCATGCCGCATTGCCATCATTAAGGCACCGATCGCCAACGTTTTTTGGCTGGGCGGCGCACCTAATTCAGAAGCTAACCGAGCTAGAGGTGCTTTGAGAAACTCAGAATCAAAATACTCGTTTAAGCTATCCTCGGCACTCGATAACATAGTGCGAATCAGATCCAAGGTTCCATTAGGTGAACCCATCACAGAAAGTAAATCTTTCAGCTTGGGAACATCATAATTTCCCACAATATCAACCACTGATTTAGGTGGCGCATTAAATATAGGAATGATACCTTTCAACATCCGCTGCCAAAAATCTACAAACTCTGCATATTTTTGAGCGTCTCTTTCACTAAACCGCGCAATTTCAGCACAGGTTTTGTCAATAGAACGATGAGCTAAAAAGTAGCGACCATCGGGATGAGGACAAAATACTGTGGTATCGCAGTACAGATACTCCAAACCGTACTTAGTTAGCTCTAGTTCTTCAACAACCGGTCCCAAGTGGATAAACTCATGGTCGATCGCACACCGATTAAAATTAAAGCCTGGTGCTTCCTCCGGCATCAGTTCTTCTGTGGTTGCCCCACCACCCGGCACAGAGCGCTTTTCTAATAGCAAAACACTGTAGCCTTCCTTCAACAAATAGGCTGCACACACCAAGCCATTGTGTCCAGCGCCAATAATGATGACATCGAATAATTGCGTTTTTGTACTACTCATTTGTATCGCTCAAATAAACGTCTTAGTAGCTCAAGTAACATCAGTAACAAATCAAAAATCAAGTTGAAACATCAAAAAAGCTAACTACTTTAAGCATCTACATCTACATGAAGACCAATTAAAGTAGTTAGCTATTAAGCATGGGGGTTACGAAGAATGAGCAACAATTGCCCTTAAGAAAAGAGGTGGAAAATATTGCGGACAACACTATAACCAGCAATGTCCCAACCCAAATAAGCCACAAAACCAAGCATGGCAAGCCGACCATTCCAGATTTCAGCTTGAGGGGTAAAACCAAACAAGAAAGCATTACGGTCTTTGCCGTTATAGGCGTTAGCAACGGGAGGTACAGCGTTAGGAGTCCGAGTTTCCATGATTAATCTCCTGAATAGTAAAGTTTTACGAACATGCATTTACATTAGTCAGTGCTGCTAAAGATAAAATCTGTCTCTAGTGATAGATCGTTATTGCAATGGTGCTAAGCGCGGCACATAGTTCTAAGGCTCATAAAGTTAGAGAAGTTGCCCAATTCATCAAACTGCAACTCAATTTTTTAGTGAAAGTAAAATGTTTATTCTGCTCCAAACTTTGCCGTGAAACCCGTCGCACAGGGTTCATCATTTTGGCTATGATGGGATAAGTTGATGGATCTGTCCTAAAGTTAAGAGCAACCCAAGCAAAAATAGCAATGTTTGTCTTTAAGTAGGATTTCTACTAAGCCTAGAAAAGTAGTCCACTAAGCAAACTAAATTTCAAAAATGACTGAAATAAGAATTGTAAAGATGAAAAGGATGCAGATAGCGTGGTTAAGACAGAAGCCTTTTGTCAAGATAGGCAGAAGATTTGCGCTATCCACCTTAATCTCTTTGATTGCGCCATCATAACAATTTACAATTAGAAATGTTGTTAGAACACGGCACAAGGATTTTTTGATCTTCTGCACGACAAACCTCGCTTAAATAGGCGAAAGCAGCACGACTCCCCTTGGGTAACGCTTGAAGGTGGTCATCAACAGTTTGTTGCATTCAATCTAGAGAACAATTATGAAAGACCTCACTCGCTATCGCAATATTGGCATCTTCGCCCACGTAGATGCAGGCAAAACGACTACAACTGAAAGAATCTTGAAGTTAACTGGCAAGATTCACAAAATTGGTGAGGTTCACGAAGGCGCGGCAACAACAGACTTCATGGAGCAAGAGCAGGAGCGCGGGATTACGATCCAATCGGCGGCGACGACCTGTTTTTGGAATGACCACCAGCTAAATATTATTGATACCCCAGGACACGTAGACTTTACGATCGAAGTCTATCGATCGCTAAAAGTACTCGATGGTGGTGTTGGCGTATTTTGTGCATCGGGTGGGGTTGAGCCGCAATCCGAAACAAACTGGCGTTATGCCAACGACTCTGAAGTGGCGCGGATTATTTATATCAATAAGCTCGATCGCACTGGGGCTGATTATTACCGCGTTGTGAAGCAAGTTGAAACGGTGCTTGCCGCAAAACCATTAGTCATGGTGCTGCCCATTGGCGTTGAAGAGCAGTTTGCTGGTGTGGTTGATCTGCTCACCCGTAAAGCTTGGGTGTGGGACAACTCCGGCGATCCCATGAGCTATGAGATCAAAGACGTTCCCGCTGACATGAAAGATGATGTGGAAGAATGGCGGGAGAAGCTGATCGAGCTAGCGGTAGAGCAAGACGATACCTTGATGGAGAAATACCTGGAAGGGGAAGAGTTAACCATTGAAGAAATTCAATATTGCATTCGCAAGGGCACTCGTGATCTTGCCTTCTTCCCCACTTATTGCGGCTCGTCGTTTAAAAACAAGGGTGTGCAGTTGGTGTTAAACGCGGTGGTTGACTATTTGCCCAACCCAATGGAAGTCAAGCCTCAGCCAGAAGTGGATTTGGAAGGCGAGGAAACAGGCACTTTTGCGATCGTTGATCCAGAAAAACCACTGCGGGCACTTGCGTTCAAAATTATGGACGATCGCTTTGGCGCGTTGACCTTTACCCGTCTCTATTCAGGCACGTTGGCAAAGGGCGACACGATTCTCAATACTGCCACAGGTAAAACGGAGCGGGTTAGCCGATTGGTTGAAATGCACGCCAACTCCCGCGAAGAAATCGATTCGGCGCAGGCAGGCGATATTATTGCGATCGTCGGAATGAAAAACGTGCAAACGGGACACACCCTCTGCGATCCCAAAAATCCTGCGACGTTGGAGCCGATGGTTTTTCCTGACCCCGTGATCTCCATTGCTGTCAAGCCGAAAACCAAAGGGGGCGACGAAAAGATGGCAATGGCACTGATCAAAATGGTTCAAGAAGATCCTTCTTTCCATATGGTCACCGATGAAGAGAGCGGCGAAACCATCTTGAAAGGGATGGGCGAACTGCACTTAGATATCAAGGTCGATATTCTCAAGCGGACACACGGCATTGAAGTGGAAGTAGGCAAGCCTCAAGTGGCGTATCGTGAATCTATCACCAAGCGATTGGAAGATAGTTATACCCACAAGAAGCAATCCGGTGGTTCTGGTCAATATGCCAAAATTGACTATGTGATTGAACCGGGCGAACCTACTACTGGCTTTCAGTTTGAATCAAAAGTGGTGGGGGGAAGTGTTCCTAGAGAATATTGGCCCGCGGTTGAAAAAGGATTTGAGAGCAGCATTGGTAAGGGCGTGTTGGCTGGGTTCCCCTGTGTAGACTTGAAGTTTACTTTACTGGCTGGCGGATTTCACCCGGTTGACTCGTCCGCGATCGCCTTTGAAATTGCAGCAAAAGCTGCCTATCGCCAAACGATCCCCAAAGCTGGACCTCAACTGCTTGAGCCGATCATGAACGTCGATGTGTTCACCCCGGATGACTACATGGGCGATGTCATTGGTGATCTTAACCGTCGTCGCGGCATGATGAAATCTCAGGAAACAGGTGGTATGGGTGCCCGGATTAAAGCGGATGTGCCTCTGAGTGAAATGTTTGGCTACATTGGCGATCTCCGCACCATGACCTCTGGACGGGGGCAGTTTTCCATGTCCTTCTCTCACTATGCTCCTTGCCCTAGCAACGTGGCGGAAGAAGTGATTAAGGAAGCGAAAGAGCGTCAGGCTGCTTCATAGTCTAGTTTCAATGAATATCAGCGATCGCATCAGTTTTGAATTGACCGCGATCGCTGATTTTTTATGAGTAGACTGCTAAATTAAATGCATGTGTTTTGGGCAACTATCTCGCCCTATAATTTTGGTTGAATCACGAGATTCAAGCGCAGCGTGAATTCTATCCTCTTTCTCATTCGCTTCTATGGAGTTGAATTCTCCGCTTACAGAAATCATCTTGAATCAGTCTTGTTCTACCCTCTGCCGCCTTCACTTAGATTGGACACCTGAACCGGGTGCTTATCTAGAAATTGAAGGACAAACTTATTTGGTTTTAGAACGCAGACATCGCTACCAGCTTAAATCAGGGCGCTATCAACTGCATCAAATCGCGCTCTATGTGCAAACCTCTTCGGTGCCAACCGAACGAAGCTTGATAGAAGGGCGCTGGGTGATTGGCGATCGCACCTGTTTGTATAATGCTCATTCTGAAATCCTTCGGTGTGCGATCGCTCCCACTGGTCCCTGCGATCGTTGTCCTCACTACCAACCCCGCAAAAAGCCCTCTTTACTTTAGTCATGCGTTCGGTCTATTAATGTCGATCGCTTGCTACAGTAAACAATTACTAAACTGAGGTTCCTAAATAATGGATCACAAGTTGGCTAAGCGACTGCAAGCCATGCCCAAAGTGGAGATTCATGTTCATCTGATTGGTGCGATCGCGTCTGAAATCGTCTATCAAATGGCGCAAAAAAATCGGGTTGAATTACCCGTTAACTCGCTAGAAGAGTGGAAGTCGTTTTATCAATTCCATGATTTGGCGCATTTTGTGGAAGTTTATGCCATCGCGAGTCAATGTATTCAAACGCCGGAAGATTACGGGCTAATCGTCGAGCAATTTCTGAAGCACCAATCAGCGCAAAATATTTTGTACAGCGAAGTCCATTTTGGAACATTGCTCCACCTCAATAAATTTTCGGATGATGAATTATTTCAAGCTTTGGAGACTGGAGCCAGAACGGGTGAAATCAAGTATGGTAGCCGCGTCAAGTTTATTGCAGGAATTTCCCGCCACCAACCGCATTTGCAAAATCGAGCGTTGGACTGTGCCCTGCGTGGCAAAGAAAAAGGGGAGATCGTTGGCTTAGGGCTTGCCGGAGTAGAGACAGGTTACCCACCGGAAGATTTTACCGAAACGTTTACAGAAGCAAAGCGACAGGGGTTACGAGTGGTTGCCCATGCGGGTGAAACAGACGGCGCACAAAGTGTTTGGGGTGCATTAAAGAATTTGCAAGCTGAACGAATTGGTCACGGAATTCGCTGCTTAGATGATGAGGCTCTGGTTGAGGAACTCCGTGTTTTACAAATCCCACTTGAAGTTTCTCCTCAAAGCAACTACTGTCTCGGAGTGGTGCCACGATCTCATCCTCATCCCATTCGGCAAATGATCGATGCGGGTCTTTATTGCACGCTCAATTCTGATGATCCACCCATGTTCAACACTAATCTGACGAATGAGTACCTAACATTGGCGGCTCAGGGCTTTTCCTGGGAAGAACTGTGGCAATTGAATCTGAATACACTTGAAGCCACATTTTTGAGTGAAACCGAAAAAGCGGCATACCGCATCCGATGGCAAGATTTTTTGCGGAAACCTTCCCTTTAACCTCGTTAGGGATGACATCACATCAGGTGCCTGCTGCCAAACCTTAGTCATGCATTCTGCACCTCAATTTAGAGAGAAAGTCGATCGCCAGTGGTTCTAACTGCCGCAGGGCGATCGGGTCTAGCCATTGATGTAAATTTGGGTTTAGCACCACATCTTCTAGCCGAATGCCAATCGGTTCTCGATGTCCACCGGGAATTTCAGCCCAGGGAAAATAAGTACCTTGGCGGTTTTGCAATTCCTGAATTAACCAGGCGACATCGCTGTAATCGTCTGCATCATCTTTGTTCCCCGCAATATCATCCTGATCAAAGGAAATTAGCGCCGTCAAGTTAAACAGGCGACTGTCGCAAATCAATCGTTGCGTCTCATTGCGGGTTGGCGTGACACCCAGATGATAGCGATCGAGCAAATCGGCAAGCATTGGGATGGGCAACGCATCGCGGGTATCTGAAATATCAGGAGCCATCAATAAACTGGGCTGATTCATAATCTTACCTTTGGCTTCCAGCAAAGCGATGTATTTGCATCCCAGGCTATGCCCCACCCACAGGTGAGGAATTTCGGGTGGATAGGCAAGCTCTGCGCGAATGAAGTCCCGTTCTGCCAACAGGCGCTCCGCGATCGCGGCATGATTCAATCCCATGGGAAACGGCACTGCAATCACGGTGTATCCAGCATTGTGCAAGCAGCTTAAAAAGTAGGAATAAGTAAGATGGGGCAACGTGCCATACAGTGCCCCGCCAATGAATTCAACAACCCCAATCGGGTCTGGATGGTTGGCAACCCAACTATGGGCGATCGGCTGAAAGTGAGTAGACATGGTTTTTGGGGTAATAGGCTATGCGATATACAGTCAATTTGTCTCCACCCAGCCTTCTTTCAAGGAGAAGAGCCTTTAAATAGTTCCAGTTCCCTCTCCCAGTGGGAGAGGGCTAGGGTGAGGGTTAGCTTTTGAGTCACTGGCTAGAACTTGATGATTGCGCCAGGATTGGCGGTTGGCAGCGTGTAGGACTGTTGGTCAAGATCATCAAACGGAGGAGCCGCCGGAATGAAGGTGCCGCGAATTTGAGGGGTGACCAAAATTTCCGCAGTCTTATTGGCAGAAAAGGGCGATAGGCTCAACTCCACATAACCCCGCACTTCCAGGTTTGCCACCTCTAAACTGGCTGTGTTCGGGGCTACTTGGCTCAAATCCGGTTGCAGAATCACTAGAGCCGTCACGCCAGAGGGCAACGTTAGCTGTTGGCTGGGCTTACCCGTCACTGGGTCAGGCACGAGATCGCTAAAAATGTTGCCTGCGCCTACGTCAACAATGGCAACCAATTCATCGTTGTTTAATCCGGGAGTGGCAGTAAACTGAACGGATAGCGCTACATCCGCATCTCCCACTGGGTTCAGGTTCGAGAGTGTCAAAAAGTAAGCCTGCACTACTCTGCGAGCAACGGCTGGGTCAAAGGGAGGAGGCGCGATCGGTTTAACTAACAGTTCAAAAGAGGAAACGAACATCGCTGAAATCCTTATCAAATTGGGGACTTCTCTAGCAAAACACCGTTAAGCAGTGCGCCGCAGTCCCCGCACGGGTAGTATTGAGAAAGTTGTTTGCAACCGCGATCGCGCCTGCTCCATGATCAAAATTCTGCATCTTTCCGATATTCATATGGGCAGTGGTTTTGTCCACGGGCGGGTTAATCCTGAAACAGGCTTGAATACACGCTTGGAGGATTTTGTCCAGACTTTGGGACGCTGCATCGATCGCGCCCTTGCCGAACCCGTCGATCTCGTGCTGTTTGGCGGGGATGCCTTCCCTGATGCCACACCACCGCCCTATGTGCAACAAGCCTTTGCCAGCCAGTTTCGCCGTCTTGCCGATGCCAATATTCCAACGGTGTTACTGATTGGCAATCACGATCAGCATTCTCAAGGACAAGGGGGCGCGAGTTTATGCATTTATCGCACCTTGGGCGTACCCGGTTTTGTGGTGGGCGATCGCCTGGAAACCCATCGCATCACGACCCAAAATGGCAATATTCAGGTGATTACCCTCCCTTGGCTAACGCGATCGACTCTGCTCACTCGCCCCGATGCCGAAGGATTGTCTATGGGAGACGTAAATCAACTGCTGGGAGATCGCCTGCGGGTGGCATTAGAAGGGGAGATCCGCCAATTAGATGCCACCATTCCCACCGTGCTGCTGGCCCATGCCATGCTCGATACCGCCATGGTTGGAGCCGAACGCTTTTTGGCAGTAGGCAAAGGCTTCACCATTCCCATGTCGCTGATTGCCCGTCCCTGTTTTGACTATGTGGCGCTTGGACATGTCCATCGTCATCAAGTGCTGTGTGAGCAACCGCCAATTGTCTATCCCGGCAGCATCGAACGAGTTGATTTTAGTGAGGAAAAAGAGGATAAAGGCTATGTGCTGGTGCATCTGGAAAAAGGCAGCGCCCAGTTTGAGTTTTGCCCAGTGCCAGTGCGTTCTTTCCGGACGATCGCCGTGGATGTGTCGAAGTCAGACGATCCCCAGTTGACGCTATTAAAAGCCTTGCCGCCCGATCGCATTCAAGATGCCGTAGTGCGTTTGGTCTATCAGTTTCGGGCTGACCAGCTTGAGCAAATTGACGCGAATGAATTGCAGAACGCATTGGCGATCGCTCACAGCTACACCATTCACCCCGAAGTCATTAGTCAATTAGCGCGCCCTCGCCTACCCGAACTAGGGGCTAGCAACACGCTTGATCCAATGGATGCCCTAAAAACCTACCTGGCAAGCCGCGATGATTTGCAACCGATCGCGATCGATGTTATCGAAGCAGCACAGGGGCTACTTTCTGCGGAAGTCGTCAACTGGGCAGACTTAGAGGAGCGAGATGAACCAGCACTAGAGCCAGTAGAATCTCAGCAAACTCAGTTGAGGCTGCTGTAAAAATCCCTTGTGTTTTATCTGCGATCTTGCACCAATCTCAGCGGCGACCTAGACTAAATCTCGGTTTGCTTAACTGGGGTGAGATCGGTCTATCGCTCAGTTCTCAAGATACAAGGGTGAGGGCTTTTGAAAAAAGTCGCACATCGCATGTGTTTCAAGTAGAGCAGACTTCAGATACGGCAAAAGGAAATAGGTTTTCTGATATTCACTCTGTTACTGGAACTGTAACAACTCTCCTATTCAACTTCTAGTCGAGGCATACTGGCGGACAACTAAAGCAGATCCCCAATGTAGATTCCCCGATGCAGATAGCCCAACCGCCGATGTTTCGTGATGCTCGACTTTATCAAATTTTATTTTTGTCCTTTTTCCTGCTGTTAGGCATTGGGACTCGCGATTGGACACTGCACGCGGAAATAGTAGCAACCGCGATCGCCACCTGTCTAATCACCCAATGGATCTGGTCATTGCGCTCCACCCCTCCACCCCTCCACCCCTCCCTCCCCTCCGCCCTAATCACCGCATTAGGACTCAGCATGTTGCTCCGAACCGAACACATCAGCACCATGATGCTGGCTGCCGTAATTGCAATTTCTAGCAAATTTCTACTGAAGGTAAATGGCAAACATTTGTTTAACCCAACCAATATTGGCATTGTGGCGGCGGTGCTGCTGACCCACGATGCCTGGATTTCACCCGGTCAGTGGGGCGAATCAAGTTGGTATACTCTGCTGTTTTTGGGCACCGGTGGGGTCGTGGTGCAGCGGGTCGGGCGCTGGGATACCACGGGCGCATTTTTGGGTAGCTATGCTCTGCTCGAACTGGGGCGTAACCTGTGGCTGGGTTGGACAGGGGATGTGTTACTGCATCGTCTCACTAGCGGTTCATTGCTGGTGTTTTCCCTGTTTATGATTACCGATCCCCGCACAATTCCCAATGCTCGTGTGGCGCGGCTCGTGTGGGCAGCCGCGATCGCCCTACTTGCCTTCCTTCTTCGTAACGTCTACTTTGTGCCCACTGCTGTCTTTTGGTCACTGTTCGCCCTTGCCCCGCTCAGCGCCATCTTAGATCTCATTTGGGCAAGCCCCCAATTCACTTGGCAGCCAGAAGAAAACAGCGAACCCCCAGAAAACAAGGAAACAGAAAAAACAGAGCCAGAAAAGAAAAACTATCTTTTAGCCCCCAACTCCTAGCCCCCAACTCAAAACTCAAAATATTCCTTACAGGAACGCTACGCGAACAAAACTCTTAGCTCCCAACTCCCAACTCAAAACTCAAAACTCAAAACTCAAAACTCTTAAATCCCAACTCCTAGCCCCCAACTCAAAACTCAAAATATTCCTTACAGGAACGCTACGCGAACAAAACTCTTAGCTCCCAA